>JAAYKZ010000066.1 GCA_012522165.1 Clostridiales bacterium | reverse complement strand
CTTTCAAAATTATTATGTGCATTTTATAAATTATGTTCATTATCAAGATGAGCAGCATACAGTACTAAACTTTAAGGATTGAACATTTTATTATATAACCCTTTTATATCAGTCTTTAAAGCTGGCTTATCTTTAATCAACAAATCTATATACCTACTACCCATATCATAAAAACTGCCCATACTAAATTGGGGTTGAAGCTTACTTAGATTAGGCTTAATTCCCACTCTATTTCGCATTATATTTTCTATGTACCTGGCAAATCCTCCTTTCCATTGTTGCCATATCATATACTCATAATCCAGTTTATCTAAATAATCCTTCATATTTCTATAATAGTTTAAAATACCAGAAACATCTTTATTATCAAACAAGCTATCTAATTCCATAGTCTTACTGATAAAAACTGAATCATTATAAGGAAAAGGATGGTTCAATTCCCACATATAATTATTCCCTTCCTTGTTTTTTCTTTCTATCTCTAAAGTTGACCTAATCTCTCCTTCTCCATTTTCCCATTGAAAACAGTGTACAAACTCATGAAAAATAAATATATAGCCTTCTATACTATTAAAAGCTGAGCTTGATATAATTGCAGAAGATTTTTCATTATAACAGTCTAAGGTGAATGAAGCCAAAACATCCTTTGGCATTGGCATTGGTGCTGGTGATTCTAATTTATACTCATACTTGTCACCAGATTCATTTAAGTCGAATATAAACAAAGTATTATCTTCTACAAGTGTTACTGGGTGTAATTCTGATACTGAAATATCAATATCCTTTATTTCTTTATGCAATTCCTGAAGCTTTTCTAAGTTTAATAAAGTGTTATAAATAAACTTTTCTTTCTCTGTTTTTCCCATCTATATCCCTACTTTAAATTATTATTTTTGTTTTTATGTGCTTATAAATGAACTTTATTCTACAGCAAAGCGAAATCAGCGCTCTCCATAATTGATTTCATTTGACATAAACAAAAAGGGTGCCCCGCGGAATCAAGCATAACTCGCCAATCATCAGAAAATTGCTCATTTGCTATCCTTGCTCCACAATGGACTGCATATTGAACTGCACATTATACTTTCCTGGCTAAATCCTGTTTTCCATAGCTTGACCTATACCAAGAGTAGTTTTTATACTCAATCGGTATTTATCTATTGTTTCATCACTCCATATGTGAGCTTCAACATATCTCTCTGGCCCATAAGTCCCATCATTATTCCAATCTTGTGGTAAACCATGCTTCTTTATAACTTCTAATATCTCATCATAAGTATAAAGCTTTTTGCGGTATTCTTTTCCGTCCATTTTATTTGCTCGTGGACTAAATACAGGGTGAGAATCTCCATAAGTAAAAGAAACAGTTTTTATATCAAATTCTTCAATGGGAATCTTAATATAAGCACTATTTTCAAACCATGTACTTAACCAAGGACTATGCTCAACTACCATATAATGTGGGGATTTTCTCGAAATGATACCGCAAAACCTATAACGCTGGTTTATGATCATATTTCTTTTGATCAATATCCTGTTTATACAAAAAGTTTTGTGCCATATAATATAAAGAATACGTCTTATGCAGAACTTATAAATACTTCCTTCTTATTTCTCCCTTTCGAATAACATCCATCGGTTTTAAGTAAAACAACTATATTGTCCTGATAATAAGCATATTTTAACCCTATTGAGCCAAAGTTTGTTTGCCCATTCTTCGTTGGTTTTTTATGTTGAGCAACTGAAGATGTAACTTCTCCATATAATTAAATATTTTTTACTACCATAATTATCAACCTGGCCCAAAAGGTTAAGATGTATCCCGACAATGGGACTAATTTTGTCCCAATTCAACAGAAGAAGCCCTCCCGCTATTAATACCAACATCCATGTTGCTACATTTATTAATTTATCTATCTTGCTAATTACCAATCCCACCTAACCCATATAATTAATCCGATTATGTCTATCTATACAGACTTTATACAAGAATTGCTAGAACAAATCAGTTAATAATACGAGATGAATTTGAATGTTTATTTTGATAATTGTACCATATATGCTTAATAAATCCTATATTTTCTAGGTCTACTGTTTATTTTTTAAAATATAACATTAAGGGCGCCAGTCTACGGGGTTTTAGGTATGTTATAATCTGATATTTATAAGCAGTTATCTCAGAAAGTATCATCATAATAATCTGATAATCTCTATTTCTCATAAATATCAATTCCCTTATCTATGATTATTATGGTCTTCAAACCTGCTATTGTTCCTATAACATACCACAATAATGATTCCCATAATTAGTATACTTATAAGTTCTGCTAATAGTATAAAATCTAGCCTCCATCGTAAGCCGAAACAATATGCAATGGTATATATTTCACAGGTTAAAAGAATAACTATAAGGCCCACCATTACTATATTTGAAATTAGGGGACTTCTAAAACGGGAACTAATTTCAGGCTTTAACAAAAAAATTATGGCTAAACAAAAAACAGGAAATAAAAATATAGCTACTTTATTGGCATACCAATTTACCTCTAAACCCTTCCACTGCATAGGTATATCTTGGGGTAAAAAGAAATAGCTAACAATAGCAATTAAAGCACTAAGAACAGTTAAAACCCATAATGTAAAATCTATTCTATTTTTAATCAAGCTATTTTTCATAATCAAGCCTCCAAATATTTGCATTAGTTTAATATGACATTTTATATCCTCTTGTATTTATTTTCGAATTTCTCAAAGACAAATACTACAGAGATATAATAAAAAATCTGATATGTTTATGCATACTATTCTCTTTCATCACTACAATACAAACCATGTCTATAACATTCCCCAAAATAAATTGAGTTGGGAAGTAAGAAAGAAAAGGAATATCCCTATGATAATCATTGTGAGTGCTTGTTTTGGAGATTGATATAAAACAAAAATTGTAGCTACCCAAAGTAGGACTTCCAAAATATATCTGATATCAAAATACCAAAATCCAAATATAAAAGCCTGCCTTGTCATAAACATAAATATTACTGATGAAATACAAGTAGCAACCACACCTTTTCCTTTGGCATACCAACATATAATAGCCATAAAGGGTGAAAGAAAAGTCATGCCAACCCAAATCATCATGTAGGTTTTAGGGAAAAAGCCAGCTATAGTAATGGTGTATAGATAATAACTTCCCACCATACCAAGAAGAAACAAAAAAACGTTAATAGCAGCCCTAACTGGTGATTTGCTATACACTGATATTAATAGTGATAGGAAGATCCAAACTCCCATACGTGAAAAGAAATTTCTTAAATCCAATACCTCAAGAAAATAAGGCAATAAATTGCTAGCAGTCTCATCAAGAGCTTTAGAAATTACTCCCAAGATAATACCTACGACAAATATAGTAAATGAATATAAAAATTTCTGTGATAATGATATCCTTTCTGGTCTTCTTATTTTATTTAGATAAGCTTTCATATCCTTCCCCATCCATTAACCTTCCCGAATTTCTTTGTCCCAGTAGTCCACTTAAATCTTCTCACAGGCCTTACAAATAATAGTTGTTTTAGTCTATGATTTCATATCCTTCATCAGTTAATGCCACTATTGCACTGCTAATATCCTTATTTCTTACTAGAATATAGTCTGTATCAAATATAGTCTGTATCATAGGTAGAAATCGCAAATATACTTATCCCCTTTTGCGCTAATACTGTACTGATTGAAGCAAGTATTCCGATTAGTGAGAAATCCAAAGGTCCTTCAATCTTTGGTTCTACCTAAATATAGCCTTACAGGCATCCCTCATGCCAAGAGATACTTGCCGTCCTTATGACATGACCGAAAATGTATTCATCAAGCTATTTATATGGCTTATACATTTTATTATTTTAACAAGGAAAATTTATAAAAATGAGATTTGTCATACTCCACCCTCTCTTCTAATTCATGCTCATTAAAACTCTAATAGCTTGTTATGTAAAATAGGTTGAATGAGAGGATAAGTTAAATTCTCCGGCATTTCATGGAATAGTTTAATGTTACTAATTTCAAAGTAAAGCTGATTGCTTAATGTCTCTACCTCTGCAAAAAACAAAGGTACCAACAAAGACTTGATGTGAATAAATACTAATTATTATTAGTTATCAAATAAATCAGGCAGAATATTATAGATAAACTGATTAATCCAATGCCAGTTGTGTTCAGCACCATCACATACTAGGAAATAGAAATTTCCTTCCTTTGTATCTGATGAATAAATAAAACTGTCCTTCATTTCTTTCATGGCATCAATCTGGGGCTTCATGTTAGGATAAGCAATATCTAAATTGCCAGTAGCACAGAATATATAGTAATCCTTTGGAGTATAACCAGCAGTTTTCGGAATCCTCGCCAAGTATTCTGCAGTTTCTTTTGCCTTGTCGTTTCCAGTTTTGGGACCAAATACCCAACAGTCACCGCTTAGGGGGATAAAATATTTGAAATAATCTAGACAATTTATATATGTATACCAAGTAGTTACTGAACCCATAGAAAATCCGCCAAATGCTCTATGCTCACGGGATTTCATCAAATCCTCTTTATTTTCTGATGCAGCATAAGTGTTATACTTAGTTTCCACCATAGGAATCAGATCATTAATTAATTCATCATGAAAGTACTGGGTTTCCATTATAGGGATTGGATGATCAACTGACTCAACAATATAAACCTCTTTCTTATATTTTGATGCATTTTTTAATCCATAAAATGTAGGTGTAACAACAATAATCGGCTCTATATCACCATTGGCAATCATATTATCTAAAATATTCTTTAGTTCTCTATTCTG
Organism: Clostridiales bacterium; assembly: GCA_012522165.1. Lineage (GTDB taxonomy): Bacteria > Bacillota > Clostridia > Caldicoprobacterales > UBA3941 > JAAYGY01. The sequence continues at coordinate 1,002 of JAAYKZ010000066.1, read as the reverse complement.
ACCTGGTCCGCCAAATATAAGGTTTTCATCTTCACCGCCACCATGCTTGAGATATAAAATGTTATACTTGTTATTCTTGTCATTTGCATCATACCAATCTGGCAAATAAACATTAAGATGTTTAGTTTCTTTACCAGTATCTAAATTAGGCACATAATATTCCAAGCTTTCAATTGTTCCCTGTTTTTCCTTCTCAACCTCAATTCTGTATTCATCTGGCAAAGCTTTAAATTGTTTTTCCATGATATTCCTCCTACCTCTTTTTAAATTTTATTTAATAAAACAATCTTTTGGTATCGGTTTTGTAGATATTATATTACTGTTCTAATACAAACTTCCTTTTACCTCGTTTTTACTAACCTCCGAAAACCTGTTGTTACGCTTTATACGAAAAACATCTTATAATGAATCTCTAGAATTAATCTATGGCAAAAAACTCCTGCAACATATATTAGATTTGAAGGCTATCTTCTAGAAATAGGAGTATTTTTTACTCTTCTCTATTAGGAAACGAGCTCCACAACCAATTGATTATGGTAACTAATAATACAGCCAATCCAAAAATCAGAAAAGTTAATCCTATATCTTTATAAGCTTGCTCTCTGATTGCCCATATTGTCTCTTCTCTAGGTCCGCTATAGCCATATTCTAATGGCCAAGCAATGTCTTGAGCAAACAAACGTAGTAGTGAACCTATAATAGCAAAACTAAATCCTATCACACCTGCTTTAAAATGCTTGTTGTTCATAATAGCGAGGCCTTTATTCTTTATTTCTATATTATAATTTGTCACCACTGCAACTATTACCAAAACAACTACCCATACAATCAATAAAATCATAAACACTTACCTCCGTCCCCTGTATTTCAATCCAGTCTTTAATAGATAGAGGTTAAAATAATTGAAAATATTTTGTTTTTATATATGATTTAAAGTCACGGTATAACAACTTCTCATCGATTTTTCTGAATCCTTTATAATTAAAAAGCCAACAGGATATG
>JAAYKZ010000065.1 GCA_012522165.1 Clostridiales bacterium | reverse complement strand
ATGACTGGCTCATATATTTGTCCTAACAAGACATCAGCTAGAAAAATTCTATTTTCTTTGATGTCATCTCCATATCAGTGTGATACCATAAAAGAATCTAGTGCTTGCATAGTTGAATCTAATATAGCGAATAAAATTAATGAAAAAGAAACCCCGAAATCAACAAATAAGCCAATACAGTTAGAAATATTGAATTTTAAAACCTATGAAGATAAGTTAAATAAGATTGAGAAGATGATCCATGAAAACACAAGAGATATAAATAGATTTGAAATTTTGATACAAGAAAAACTAAATACTCATAATTTCCAGTGTCAGCAAAAGCAAGAAAATGAGTTATATAATATGCTAAAAAAATGGCTAATGAAACAGATATTCATTTGCATTAATGGCTCTGAAGTACAAGGTGTATTGACAGAAATAAATAGGGAGTGCTTAACTCTTGTGGTTTTAGAAAGCATATACATTATCCCGTTACAAAGAATTGATTTTGTTAAGATGAATGTATAATCATATTTGCCCCCTAGGTTTTTCGGGGGCAAATATGATTTTTTTATTAAGATGGATATTCTACATAATCAATTTGGCTTATTTGGAATACTACTATTGCACCTGTTTCAGCGGCGATAGCTTTGACATAATTATCTTTTACTTCTATTACTACTACATATCGAGTCTTGCTACCAGTCTTGATGCCAACTGTTCTGTTTATAATCTGCTTCAGTTCATCTTTAAAGGATTCTGTGTGGTGTGGTTTGCAAGGATCCTTGTCTTTATCTTTATCTTTATCCTTATCTTTATCCTTATCTTTATCTTTATCCTTGTCTTTGTCTCTGTCTTTATCCTTGTCTCTACCTCTATCCTTATCCTTATCCTTATCGTCTATATCATCTTTATCTTTTCCATGTCGTCTTTTGGGATTGCCATTCTTTATATCATTGTCTTCGTCGTCTTCATATCTTGGTCTCTTAGGTTTTTCGCGGTCTTTATCATCATCTCTATCATGCTTCTTATGGCATTTCTTTAGCTCTTCTTTACATTCTTTAAGTTTTTCTCTATACCATTCCAATTCAGCCACACATTCTCTAAGTTCCTCTTCTAATTCACAATCTCTCCAGTCGTGCCAAGGCTTGAATCCAGACATTACAACACCTCCACCTATATTAGGGCCTATATTCTGATATATATTTTGATATATCCTAGACCCACTAATATAGTATGAAGGTGGCTTTATTTAGGTTACATAATTATTTTATTTTTTGCCTTTTTTAATCCACGCTGCTACTTCCACTGTTCTCTTAGCTTGATGTTTTACAGCCTCCTTAACATCTTCTACCATGTTGCCATCTTCGCCAACTGTAACACTGGTACCGTAGGGATTTCCTCCTGCAGCAAATATGGAATTATCTGTATATCCAGGTGGTACAATAATAGCACCCCAATGCATCATAGTTGTATATATAGCCTTAATCGTAGCTTCCTGTCCACCATGAGGATTACTTGCAGAGGACATAGCACTAACCACTTTATTCATAAGTTTGCCCTGAGCCCATAGGCCACCTTGAATATCTAAAAACTGCTTCATTTGAGAAGCTACATTTCCAAAACGAGTAGGTGAGCTAATAATAATAGCATCTGCCCAATCTAAATCTTCAGATGTTGCTATTGGTACATCCTTTGTATCATCGAAATGCTTTCTCCAAGCCGGATTTGAATCTATTGCAGCATCGGGAGCCAGTTCTTGAACTTTTAACAATCTTACCTCAGCGCCTAATTCTTTAGCGCCCTCCTCAGCCCACTTAGCAAGCTGATAATTTGTTCCAGTAGAGCTATAATAAATTACTGCTAACTTGACTTTATCCAATTTAATAACTCCTTTCCATAAGCGGTTTATTTTTATAGTACTTTAATATTATATTTACCCATCTTTATTATTTTAAATCATGTCGTTATTGCAAAGTTAAATAT
>JAAYKZ010000064.1 GCA_012522165.1 Clostridiales bacterium | reverse complement strand
GTTATGGAACTCTTAAGAAAAAGTTTCGGGAATACTTCTTAAAAAGGGGTATAGAATTTAACGTCAACAAAAAAGATTATAAAATAAATGTTATTGATTGCAGGGTATATCCGCAGGGGTATTCTTCACTGATTACGGTATTTAATAGTTATCGAAATCTGCTGTGCAATGTTATAGATATTGGTGGCTATACTGTTGATATCTTTAGAGTTGAGAACGGTATAATTGATACCACATCATGCTACTCACTTCCCGATGGAATTATTACGTTAATTGCAAATGTTCAACAGGAACTATTGAAAGTGAACATCAGGCTTACTGAAAGTCAGGTACAGGATATAATAGCAGGCAAAGAACCAGTCATTTTTGAAGCAGATGTTAAAGGAGTAGTAGAAGTCATAGCAAAAGAGTATACTGAAAATTTACTAGCGAAAATCCAAGAGTATGGGTTTGAATTTCGTAACGCTACTGTTTTCACAGGTGGAGGAAGCATGCTGCTACAGAAATATATCGAAGAATCCAGCAGAGTAAAATATACTGAGTTTCTTGACCAGTTTGCGAATGCACGTGGGTACAAGATTCTACTTGAACAGGAATTAAGAAGGTGATGCTATGGCAACAAAACGGATAAACCTATCTTTTTCTATGAATAGGGAGGATGATGCTAAGGTATATAACATACTTTCTGCACAAAAATATAAGACAGATTATGTAATTAAAGCAGTGATAAGTTACGTGGAGAAAGGAGATAAGACTATTCTTGATAAGGAAAAAATTAAAGAGATTGTAAAGGAAGCCCTTCGTGAATGCGGCATAGACAGCATCAACTCAAATAAGGCTGAGAATAATGAGCAGAAACTTCCAAAGGAAATTTTCGATATGTTTAATAGCCTGTTGTGAAAAGCAAAGAAGAAATTAATAGTAGATATGATATTTAAGATGTTCGATATGGAACGGCAGATTTTTTAACTGCCGTTTTCTTATATTCTTAAAAAACTATTTACGGAATAAGGTAAAAAATTACCAATTTTGGAATTTAAGTATGCTATAATTATTTTAATATTAATTATTGTAAACTGGAGAGATAAGTATGTTGAAAAAACACTTTAGCATGTTTAACAAAAATAAGGAAAAGAATTCTCTACAGGTGCGTAAGGACAAATCTATAGAAGAAGTTAGTGCAGTGTCAAGACGGAAAGTTGATACAGTTAAAGAAAAGGTAGACGATGAAGTTTTTACTGTTGACTTTGTAAGTATCAGGGAAAGCGGTAAAACTATAAAAAAAGCAGAAGTTATTTTCCCTGCTAATAACCAATATATAATAATAAATGGAGAAAAAATATATTTTGATGCATATTATGTCCGAGATGAGGGCATGAGCAGTGATAATTTATATCATAGAATAGCGACCCCAGATTTTAAATTTTGGATTTTGCCTAAGGACTATAAAAAGTTTATGTCTATAGCAAATTACCGTCATAATATACTTATAGAAAACAGAAAGAAACGTGATGAATTCATAAAGGCTGATATCAATACCCCTTTTGAATATGACCCAATAGATGAAGATATATATAAGTGTTTTATTGCAAATAAATCTGGAATGTGTGATGCTATAGGCACATGGGAACAGTTTAGGAAAGTAGAAGAACAAATAGCAAAGATATGTGAAGAAAACAACGGAAAATATTTTAAAACACAGGCGAAGACTGCAAAATTTGCCATTATTTTTGATTACTCAAGAAGGACATATTCCAACATAACTAGTCTAAGAGAAAAGGGATATAAAGTAACAACCTTTGAAAAAGCACTCGAGTATTTCGGATTATCTCACATGTGGAATATAAAAAGTATTAAAAAGATGGAAAATGAGTATAAAAAATTTATGAAGGAAAGGTATGGTAATTAAAAGAACGTCTAGGTACTGGAATAAAAAGTATGGAACTAAAAGGAACTTAATTTTTAAGGAGAATTGAAGCATCAAGGTTAACTCTTTACAAATAGAATTCAACGTGCTATCATTAGTTCAGGTATTCTGGGATGTAGTTGGTAAATACGGAGTAGAATAGGAGAAGTAATTGCTTTACTGCAATGAACT
>JAAYKZ010000063.1 GCA_012522165.1 Clostridiales bacterium | reverse complement strand
GAATAGTTCCTTCTATTGCTTCCTTCATATTTGCATTTACTAAATTAACCGATTCTATAAAATAAAAGGCAAGGTCATAGAAAATATGCCTCGACCATACCTTAATTCTTCTTGTAGACTCTTGCTGCCTTTCAACTTTATAAATTCTAAAAAGTTGTTCATTTGCCTTAATTATATTAAGCTCAACTAAATGAGTAGCTTTTCTTGAATCTGCTGGATATTCAATATATAAGCTATACTCTCCATTCAATTCCTCAGTAACCTCAGCTACTATACACTCATCAAGTACAGCAAGACCATTATTATTGAAATTATCTTTGGTTGTTTTCTTGTCATAAATACATATCATTATAGCCACCGCCAATTGGGTATAATTTCTAATTTATCTACATTTCCTGTCCACTGGATCAAGGTTTGTCCTACTTCCAATACTGGAAACTTTCCATTCATCTTATAATTTAGATTATTTAAATCCTCATCATAGCAGTCTTCTACTTCAGAATTAATTATTACTTCTCCACTTAAGTCTATTAGCCCTATTTCATCGTTATTAATTTTAAGTTTTATATCCCCACTACCATATATGTTTATTATAGGTAGACTCTCTATGGTACCTGGATTAATAATATTTGTTCCACTTTCATGTACAGTTAAAGGTATGTTTTGAACACTATACTTAAATGGCCTACAATTAAAAAGGATAGGAAATTTTGATGTGTATTTAAAAATCTGTGTAAAATCAATAGCATTAACTACTTGAGCTATATACTTTTTATCTGGCTGAAAACTAAATGTTAGATCACTCTCTCCTGTAGTAAAAAGCCAAGCCTTTATTTCATCTATTTTACTTACTATATTATCCTTTGACTTAAGAGCACATTCTAGCAAAATAGTTATATCTTCATAGGTATTTTCATCATGCCTAACACTTGAACTTTTTCCTGGAATATCAATATAATTAACTCGCCTTTTAGGAGAAGAAATAGTGGGCCTTTTCTCTATCACAATCCCATAGTCATTAAAGCTATCTTTTCCACCAAATTTAAAGCTTAACATTAAGCACCTCCCCTTCCCATTGCTACTCTTTGTCTATAGAATTCCAATTCATATGCAAGTTGCTCTATATCCTTATCTGTACTATTATTAAAATTTTCAATATGGATAGTAAGACTCGTGTTGTTAGAGTTTGATTTATCTCTACCGTTTACCATCTCCATTGACTTTTCATTACTAAAGACCTTCGATCCTCGTGGTAGTTCAATTAACTCTGGACCTTTTTCACCAACCCAAGTAAGTCCACCTCTCCAATAATCAGTTCCCTGTGCATTTCTTCCTATGTTAGATATCTTCTCACCTATTGTTTGAAAAACCTGTTTTATAGTTGTAGTAAAAGTTGCTTCCTTATTTTCAACTCTCTGATTATTCCAATCTCTAATTTTATCAATTCCACTCTGAATCCCTTCTCTTATCTTATTAAAAGCACCTTTGACTTTCTCTGCCATATCCGAAAACTTCCCATCAGTTAATTTATCCATTAAATTTAAGCCGGTTTCCCATGTAAGCTTATATCCATCCATATAAGTTCCAATAATACCTTTAATTCCTCCACCATGTTCATCTATTTTTCCTTTAATAAATTCCCAAGCAGTGGAAGTTTTAGTTTTCAAATTCTCCCAAGTCTCTGATGTTT
>JAAYKZ010000062.1 GCA_012522165.1 Clostridiales bacterium | reverse complement strand
TAAAATATCAATAATTATCAAAGTACTAACCGTCGTAATCTGCAGCAACAACCCCGCAATGGCCGGTGAAATTAAAATCTTGAGATTGCTTGCGATTTGAACCATTCCACCCGCTTTGGCAAAATCTTCTTCCGATAACATATCTGTAATGGTCGCATTAAATGCCGGTTCCATCAAAGCTTTAAACAGCGAACTGATACCTACACCAATACAAATTACCGGAAGGGAAGGATTTGGACTCATAATAGTACCAAGACATATAGTCAACGAAAGTCCCGATAACAATTCACCTAAAATCATCATCAATCTTCTGTCATAATTATCTGCCAACACGCCACCCACAGGGGCTAATAGAATCGATGGCAGAAATGCACAAATGCTCACAATCGAAGTAGCAGTAACAGACCCTGTCAGCGCTAATACATATATCGCAAGACCAAAATCCGTCAACCCGCTGCCTATACTCGATATCATTTGGCCAGCCACCAATATTGCAAATTTTCTCATTCCAGCTTTACTACTTTTTATTGTGTCACTTCCATTCATGGTTTATCCTCCCTCAAGCTACAATAAGCCCCAAATAATATCTACTGCCGAAACAATAAATAATTCATTTTACTACCTGTACAAAACTTCCGATTCTTGCATAAAAATAAATATGGTTTGCAAAAAATTTACTCCAAACTGCTCCTGTAATTGTCTTTTAACACCACCTTTCCCGGCTGTTTGCATAATTATACCGTATTACTGACATTCATTGGCTTATAGTAGCATACTACCCCCCGAAGAAAAAAATGTCAAGTACTTATGTATTAAGGCCGTTATTCTACTAGCATTACTTGGAATATTGTTAAACAGCCATTATCTTAATGCAATAACCGATGATATTATGTTAAATGTATAGCTGACATAAACTCATGCAAGAAAACGGTTTAAATAAATTTAAAACAGAGATTTATAAAACTCTGTACGCCGGTCCTGACGTACCTTGAAGCTATCTCTAATATCTTTTACATTCTTCTCTATATCTGCATATATGATTCCTTCATTCCCTTCGATTATTTCAATTATTTCTCCATTGGGATTAATCACACAGCTATCTCCCGAATACTCAAGTCCACCCATATTTCCCACACAATTTACACCCAATACGTATACCTGATTTTCAATAGCCCTTGCCTGAAGCAAACACTTCCAGTGTTCTCTACGTTTTTTCGGCCAGTTGGCAGGAACAATCACAATTTCAATTTCATCCCCAAGTGCCTGAAAAATAGCCGGGAAACGCAAATCATAGCAAATAAAAGTGGCAAGTCCCCGGCCTTTCAACTTAAATGTTGACAACTTATTTCCCTTGACAAAATACCGTTCTTCATGAGCTATACTCAACGGATGTATCTTTACAAAATCTGAAATTTCATCACCTTTTTCGTTGATTATTGTGTAATGGTTTTCTGCTTTTTCTCCGGAAGCTTTTACCCAGCCGAAACCAATGCAGATTTGATGGTTTTCGCAAATCTTTTTTATCCTGTCTTTGCTTTCCTCATTGTACTCCTTCGTAAGCTCCGTCCTCATTGAAAAACCTGTAAAGCTCATCTCCGGTAAAAGAAGCAAGTCTGTGCCATGCTTTTTTACTTCTTCCAGCACGCCCTCCAGCTTTTTGTAATTCTTTTCCTTGTCCTCCCATGCTATCTCCATTTGGTATAATG
>JAAYKZ010000061.1 GCA_012522165.1 Clostridiales bacterium | reverse complement strand
TTATAATATTTCCTTTTTAAAAATTGATTGATTAACCTGTTGTGCTAGAAAAACAGTTGCTATTCATGATTCACATGGCTATTGATAAGTGACGAGGCCAACCATCAATAGCACATTAGGTAAAGATATAGAACTAGACAATGAATTAATTAAAAATTATTAATTATTTATTGATTTGCTATATGGAAAGTTTACAGTGATAGGATAGAAATCTTTGTTAGAAACAATAATAAACTTGAAGGATTTTTAATCTATAAAAGAGAAATTATATGAAAGTTTAATCTAAAGGAGGCTAAGATAAATTGAGCGATATTATCATAAAAGAATTGGGAAAAGGCATAAATTTACATATTATACCTGATGAAAAATTTAAAACAGTTTATATAAGCTACTGCTTTCATAGAGATCTGGATGAAGATTATACTTATAATGCTTTAACACCAGCTGTTTTAAAAAGAGGATGTAAGGGTTATGAAGATCAAAAAAAGATTGGTGCTTTTTTGGAAGAACAGTATGGAGCTTTATTTGATGTTGGTGTTCAAAAAAGAGGAGAGCGGCAGATACTTCGCTTTACCATGGATTTGATAAATGAAGCATATACGTCTAAGGATGGTTTACTAGCTCAATGTTTTTATTTTCTAAATCGAATAATTACCAAACCATTATTGGAGAACTCAACCTTTAGAGAGGACTATATAAGCCAGGAAAAGGAGAATCTAAAGAACAGAATCCTAGCTATGATTAATGATAAGATGCAATATAGCATGGAACGCTGCATACAGGAGATGTGTAAGGATGAAAAATATTCTAGATTCGTTTTGGGTAGCGTAGAGGATTTAGAATCTCTAGATTTTCAAAGGCTATTTAAGGTTTATCAGGATATGATAGCTTCTAGTCCCTTAGATATTTTTGTAGTGGGTAATGTAGATGCTGAAAAGGTTTCACTATTAATTAAGAATAGTTTAGATTTAGATAGAACCCAGACCAAGATCATTCCTGAAACCATTATAAAAAGAGTCGGCATAAAGAAAAGGGAAGTAGTAGAAGAGATGGATGTAGCTCAAGCCAAATTAAATATTGGATTTAGAACCAATACATTAGTCAACGAAAAGGAATACTTCCCACTGGTTGTATATGCAAGCATTTTAGGAGGAGGCCCACATTCAAAACTGTTTATTAATGTTCGTGAAAGGCGCAGCCTAGCCTATTATGCTTTCGCTCGACTGGAGAAATATAAGGGATTAATGTTAATTGGATCAGGAATAGATCAAAAACACTACCAAAAGGCACTAGCTATAATCATGGAACAGGTCAAGGATATGGAAAAAGGTAATATATCAGATACAGAATTTACGGCTGCTGTAAATGCAATAACCACCTCTTTAAAGAGTGCGAAAGATGAACCCGAACAACTGGTAAGTTATTATTTAGGTAATGCTGTTACTGGAGCCAATTTTACTCTTGACGATTTTATACAAGAAATACAAAAGGTGAAACTAGAAGATGTTGTAGAGGTATCCAAAAGAGTAAAAGTAGATACAGTTTACCTATTGAGTCCAAAGGAGGGAAATAGCTAAAATGGATAAGTTGATGGAAAACAAGTTGTTAAAAGAAAAGATATTATTTCATAGGCTGAAAGCTGGCCTGGATGTATATATACTTCCAAAGCCAGGATACAGTCGACAGTTTGCTATATATGCAACACGATATGGCTCTAATGATAGTCAATTTGTACCTTTAGGTAAGCATGAACCCATTACTGTTCCAGATGGCATAGCACATTTTTTGGAACATAAACTTTTTGAAGAGGAAGAGGGTAATGTTTTTGAAGACTATGCAAGGCTAGGAGCCCAGCCAAATGCCTTTACAAATTTCAATATGACTGCATACCATTTTACCTCCACAGGTAATTTTTATGAATGTTTAGATGTACTCATGGGTTTTGTTGGAAGACCATATTTTACTGATGAAAACGTTGAAAAAGAAAAGGGGATTATCGCCCAGGAAATCAGAATGTATGAAGATAATCCCTATTGGAGAGTTTACTTTAATCTTTTAAAGGGATTGTATCATAAGTATCCTGTTCGCAAGGACATTGCGGGTACTGTAGAGTCTATATATAAAATCAATAAGGAAATTCTTTATGAATGCTATAGAACTTTCTATAATCCGTCAAATATGGTTTTATTTATTGCAGGAGATGTAGATGCAGATAGAGTTGTAAAACAGGCAGAAGAAATATTTGCCAGGCAGCCAGTGGAAGAGGCTGGGGGAGAGATAGAGAGAATATTTCCAGATGAACCAAAGGGAGTAGCTCAAACCAGGATAGAAGAAAAGTTGGCTGTATCTAGGCCAATGTTTGCATTGGGATTTAAGGATCAGGATATTACAGGAGGCGGCGACAGGCTTTTGGAGAAGATTATAGCTAATGATATTATTTTAGATATGCTAGTGGGACCAAGCTCTGATATCTATAATAGTCTCTACGAAGAAGGGCTTATAGATTCTTCCTTTGGTACAGATTATACTGGTGAAAGAAACTATGGCCATGCTATAATGTCAGGTCTGTCCTCCGACCCAGAAAAGGTGACTAGTGTATTATATGAGGAGATAGATAAGCGTAAATCAGATTCTTGGGATCAGGGTTATTTCCAAAGGATAAAAACGAAAAAAACAGGTCAATATATAAGATTATTTAATTCTTTAGAATCTGTTAGCATACAGTTTGTTTCTATGCTTTTTAGAGATATAAATCTATTTGATTACTACAAAACTATTGAATCTATGACCTATGATTATGTAGTCAGGGAATTTAAGCAATTGTATAATAGAAGTAATAGCTGTTTGTCCTTGATTTTACCAAAGGCTTAAATAATTATGTAAAGGGGGAATAAGTGTGGATCCAATTGCATTTTATATTTTTGGAAAACCAGTGTACTGGTATGGTATTATTATAGCATCGGGAGTATTGCTAGGAATATATCTAGCGATGAGGTATGCCAATAGATTAGGCTATGATCAGGATATGATAATTGATTTTTGCCTATTGGCAATTCCTCTAGCTATTATAGGCGCCCGTCTATATTATGTGGTATTTTCATGGGAGTACTATAGTAAAAATCCTGGAGACATAATTAAAATATGGGAAGGCGGTCTGGCTATATACGGTGCTGTAATTGGAGGAATAATAAGCGCCATTATATTTGCACGATGGAGAAAGATAGATTTTTGGGAATTATGCGACATAGCAGCTCCTAGCTTAATATTAGGCCAGGCTTTAGGTAGATGGGGTAATTTCTTCAATCAGGAAGCCTATGGATATGCCGTAAACAATCCGGCTTGGCAGTGGTTTCCTGCAGCTGTATACATAGAAGCTAATGCTCAATGGCATATGGCAACCTTTTTTTATGAGTCTATGTGGAATTTTATAGTCTTCTTTTTCCTACTGTTCTATAGAAAAAGAAGAAAAAGAAAAGGGGAAGTATTTTTACTATACCTTATACTATATTCTATTGGTAGGGTGGTAATTGAAGGACTAAGAACTGATAGTTTGTATTTGGGACCATTTAGGGTATCCCAGTTATTAAGTGGCATACTAATCCTAGTAGGCATTGCTCTCTTTATTATGAGAAGGAAGAAAGATACTGATGAAAATATAGAAGCTACTATAGAAGATGAAAAAGAAGAGATAGATCAAAAAGAAGATGAATTAGAAGAGGAATAGTCCTCTTCTTTTTTTTGCCATGATTGATTTTTATAAGGGGATGAAAAGTGATTCATTAGTATTTGGATTAAATTCCTATAATAAAATTATAGTTTTGGTTCAACCTATATGTAGTAGATTCTTTATATCTTGGACAAATTTGCTGGAATTGTTATACCAGAATGAAAGGAGCGTATAAAATGGCTGATGATAATGTACACCGAGATGATGATCATCGAGAGGAAGGTAGAGATAGAGGTTGGCTAGGAATGATTATCCGGTTTATAGTAGCAGCAATAGTGCTTATGGTTACCGCAGCTGTTACTCCGGGATTTAGCTCAATGGGATTTGGTACTGCTTTACTGGCAGCATTAATAATAGCAGCAATGGATTATGTAATTCAAAAGCTGTTTAAAATCGATGCATCACCTTTTGGCAGAGGGTTGATAGGATTTATCTTATCTGCGGTTATAATTTATTTGACACAGTTTTTGGTTCCTAATATGGAGATCAATTTATGGGGTGCAGTTATAGCTGCATTAATTATAGGCGTTATTGATGCTATAATTCCTGCCCATGTATTCTAAGTTGGCAATGGGTTGTTTGGTTAATTTAAATAGTATTCTAAGTTAGAACAAAGGTTACCATATTTAATTATATGGAAGGTCCTTTGTTCTTTTATTTCTATTTTTGGAATTTGGAGGTTACTTGAAAAATAATTGATGATACTGTATAATGAAGTTGAAAAAACTATATTTATTTTTATTTAATTGTTTTTTATGATATTGAAGAGGTGTGACCCATGTGTAATGA
>JAAYKZ010000060.1 GCA_012522165.1 Clostridiales bacterium | reverse complement strand
TCGATAGTTTGATTGATGACTCTAAGACGAGTTATTTCTTTTTGAGTCATATTGAATGTCTCCTTTCGCATACATGACATTTTATCAGAATAAATTCAATATGACATTATCATAGAATAACTACAAAAATATTTGGTAGGTGTTGACTTTTATTGTGGTTTAATGTATATTTAACCAAAGTCTATAAGTCTATTATATTATATAGTATATATAAATAGACTATAGATGAGCTTAGAATAGTCAAGACTAGAAGAGAGGAGAATCGTTATGTTATTATGTGATGAAAAAGGTTATTATGGAGAATTTGGGGGCAGGTTTGTTCCACCACAGTTGGACAAGGTATTGGACGAAGTCAAGGATGCTTTTGAAAAGTATAGAAAGGATCCAGAGTTCTTAGCAGAGCTTAAATACTATTACCAGCAGTATGTGGGAAGGCCTAATCCATTATATTTTGCAGAAAAGCTTACCAAAAAGATAGGTGGTGCCAAGATCTATCTAAAAAGAGAGGATCTAAACCACACTGGGGCTCACAAGATCAACAACACCATAGGACAAGTTCTGTTAGCCAAGCGTTTGGGTAAAAAGCGGGTTATTGCTGAGACAGGCGCTGGTCAACATGGAGTGGCTACAGCTACGGCTTGTGCTTTATTTGATATGGAATGCATTATCTATATGGGAGAAGAAGATACCCGAAGGCAGCAACTGAACGTATTTAGAATGGAGCTGCTAGGAGCAAAGGTTGTCGCCGTTACCGAGGGATTAAGGACTTTAAAGGAAGCAGTAGATGCTGCTCTAGATGATTTAATACAGAATTATGAGAACACCTACTATATGTTAGGTTCTGCTGTTGGCCCTGACCCCTATCCAGCCATGGTAAATGTATTTCAGTCCGTTATTGGTCAGGAAGTCAAAGAGCAGATGCTGAAGGCAGAAGGATGCCTGCCAGACTATCTTGTAGCCTGTGTAGGCGGAGGTAGTAATGCCATAGGCTTATTTGCACCTTTCTATAATGACAAAGAAGTTAAGATGATAGGAGTAGAGCCAGCAGGCAAAGGTCTCAGTCCTGGCATGCATGCAGCCTCCTTAACATTAGGTAAACCTGGAGTTATACATGGCTTTAAGTGCTATGTATTACAGGATGAAAAGGGAGATATTCTTCCTGTTCATTCTATCTCAGCGGGGCTGGACTATCCAGGAGTAGGACCAGAACACAGTTATTATAAGGATACAGGTCGAGCAGAATATGTAACCATTACAGATCGAGAGGCTCTGGATGCATTCTTTGAATTGTCCAAGACTGAGGGTATAATCCCTGCTTTAGAGAGTGCTCATGCGGTGGCCTATGCTATTAAGCTAGCCAAGACTTTACCTTCTGACCGGAAGATTGTAGTTAATCTTTCAGGACGTGGGGATAAGGATGTGGCTCAGGTGTCAGAGATGGTAAAAAGTAAACAAATAGCATTTAAATAAGGTATTGATGCATTTTAGTGGCAGACTTATTTTTTTAAGTCTGTCCTTTTTAATATTGGCCAAATTTTCATTTAAAGCTAGTATAATGAATAATATTACTATATAATAATTGTAAAGATATTCAAACTACATATAAAATGAAAGGAGTTTTGCCAGATGCCAGAAGTTGTATTTGCTATGCTGATTATAGTGGCCATTATTGTGGTTTTGTCAATTTTCTTTACTTTTGTGCCAGTAGGTTTATGGATTTCAGCCTTAGCTGCGGGTGTCAAGGTTGGTATTATGAATCTTATAGGTATGAGGCTTAGAAGGGTAGTTCCATCTAGGATTGTTAACCCTTTGATAAAGGCCACAAAAGCTGGATTGGATATCTCCATCAATAAGCTAGAGGCTCATTATTTAGCTGGAGGTAATGTAGATCGCGTAGTAGACTCCCTGATAGCCGCTCAACGAGCTGATATTCCCTTGGAGTTTGAACGGGCTGCAGCTATTGATCTAGCAGGAAGGGATGTATTAGAAGCTGTACAAATGAGTGTTAACCCAAAAGTTATTGAAACACCTAATGTTGCTGCTGTTGCAAAGGACGGTATTGAGGTTATCGCTAAGGCACGTGTCACGGTAAGGGCTAACATTGACAGATTAGTAGGTGGAGCTGGAGAAGAGACTATTATTGCAAGAGTTGGTGAAGGTATTGTTACTACTATAGGATCTGCGGATTCCCATAAAGAGGTACTAGAGAATCCTGACAGCATATCTGAAACTGTTTTGGCTAAGAGTCTGCATTCAGGAACAGCATTTGAAATTCTGTCTATAGATATAGCGGACGTGGACGTGGGAAGGAATATTGGAGCTCAGCTAATGACTGATCAGGCCGAGGCTGATAAGCGGATAGCCCAGGCTAAGGCTGAAGAAAGACGGGCTATGGCGGTTGCAAGGGAGCAAGAGATGGTGGCTAGGGTACATGAAATGAGGGCTAAGGTTGTAGAGGCTGAAGCCGAGATACCAAAAGCTATAGCCGCTGCCTTTAGAGAAGGTAAATTAGGAGTAATGGATTATTACAATATGCAGAATCTAATCTCTGACACCAAAATGAGAGAGGCCATTTCTAACATAGGAAACACCAGTACATCTCAAGAAGACGAAAAACCAACAAGATAAATTAACATTTTATGGGGTTTTTATGGTGTCTACAAATGATACAGGGGGAACAGTTTGACTGTTCCTTTTTTTATGCTAAGATTTTTTATGTAACCATAAACAGAAAGATGAATAAAATACTGATAATTGCTGCCATATTAAAAATATTATAGAAAATATTATAGGGGTTTTACTAATTTACCTCATATTACCTACAAATATTAATATATTATTTATAAATTGGACATAATTTCGTGCTAAAATGGAGGGTATGAGGTGATATAGATATGTCGCATGCTACAAGAGTAGAAAGAAAAAAGAAAAAATCAGCGATAAATAAAAATAGAAAAATATTTAGGTCAATAGCTCTAGTGGCCTTGGTCATAGTCCTGGTAGTAGGCTTCTTTGCTGCTGGAGCAGTAAAATCTATTATAGATAATGCTCCTCCTTTAGATTTAGCTAAGATTGAAGATCAGAGTCAAACTACCTTTATCTACGACCAAGACGGTAATCTTATTACAGAGTATTTTGGCTTGGAAAACCGAGTATGGGCTACCTTGGATGAGATTCCCGATATGCTGCAAAAAGCCTTTATAGCAATTGAGGACAAAAGATTTGAGAAGCATAAGGG
>JAAYKZ010000059.1 GCA_012522165.1 Clostridiales bacterium | reverse complement strand
TCGATAGTTTGATTGATGACTCTAAGACGAGTTATTTCTTTTTGAGTCATATTGAATGTCTCCTTTCGCATACATGACATTTTATCAGAATAAATTCAATATGACATTATCATAGAATAACTACAAATATGGCATATGCCCTTGACATGAAGACAATTCCACCATAGAATATAATTATGCAATATTGATATATTTTTGACTAAGTCTTTGATTTTAGCATGACTCTTGTATTCCATGACAAGGTAGTGCAGGTAGTACAGTAGGCCGGCTTTTAATTTCTTGTGTAGAATGGTAGAATGGAGGTTTTTTTATGCCTATCACAGAAATGCTTTCCCTTAATGCACAAATGTATCCCCATGAAGTAAGTCTTGTTGAACGAGATCCCGCTGCAAATATTCGTAGGGAAATAACTTGGTTGGAATTCGACCTTATGGCCAACCAATTAGCTCATACCTTAATATCCCTTGGTGTTAAGCCCAATGATAAAGTAGCTATTCTGATGATGAATTGCTTGGAATGGCTGCCTGTCTATTTTGGAATCCTTAAGACAGGTGCTTTAGCAGTACCCTTGAATTTCCGTTTTACTGCTTCAGAAATCAAAAAATGTTTAAATACAGCGGGAGCAAAGGTGCTAATATTTGGACCGGAATTCAAAGAACGAATAGAAAGTATTATGAACAATACCTGTTGTGTTGAGAATTTTATATTTGTAGGAAATGATAACTCTACCAATGCTGAGAACTTCTTTGACATTATAATAAATCAGCCTAGTCATTGTCCTGATATACCTATTACAGATGATCAAGAAGCAGCCCTGTATTTTACTTCAGGTACAACTGGTACACCAAAACCTATACTTCTCACCCATTCAAATCTAGTTTCAGCATGCATCACAGAGAATCACCATCATCTTCAAACTCGAGAAGACAATTTTCTATGTATACCTCCTCTGTATCACACTGGAGCCAAAATGCATTGGTTTGGAAGCCTTATAGTAGGGTCTAAGGCTGTTATACTAAAGGGAGTAAAGCCACAATACATCTTAGAGGCCGTCTCTGAGGAACAGGCAACTATAGTTTGGCTGCTGGTGCCTTGGGCACAGGATATTTTAGATGCTATTGAATCCGGTGAGGTAAATCTTGAGGACTATAAGCTAGATCAGTGGAGATTAATGCATATAGGTGCTCAACCAGTTCCTCCTAGCCTTATTAAAAGATGGAGAAAATATTTCCCTAACCAGGCCTATGACACCAATTATGGCCTTAGCGAATCAACAGGGCCCGGTTGTGTTCATCTTGGTATAGATAATATACACAAGGTAGGAGCTATTGGCAAGCCCGGCTATAACTGGCAGGCAAAAATCGTAGATGAAAAGGGAAAGGAAGTCCCCTCTGGTCAAACGGGAGAATTAATTGTAAAAGGTCCTGGAGTTATGAAGGGTTACTATAATAATGAGGCTGAAACCAAAAAAGTTCTCAAGGATGGTTGGCTATACACCGGGGATATGGCCCGCAAAGATTCAGATGGATTCATCTATTTGGTAGATAGAAAGAAAGACATTATAATTTCTGGTGGTGAGAATATATTCCCAGTAGAAGTCGAAGACTTTCTCCAGGAACATGAAGATATAAAGGATGTAGCTGTTATAGGAATGCCAGATGAACGTCTAGGGGAAATTCCTGTAGCCATTGTAGAAACAAAGCCTGGAAGACAGCTAACTGAAGCAGAAGTGTTGGATTTTTGTCAACCTCTGCCTAGATACAAAAGACCACGTAAAGTTATCTTTGATAAAGTACCACGCAATCCTACTGGCAAGATTGAAAAACCGGTTTTAAGGGAAAAATGGTGTGGAACATCTATAAGTGTATTTATATAAGTAATAAGTACAAGATTCCTTGGCCTTTCGGCATATATGTCGAAAGGCCATATGATTATTATAGTCATTATAATTATATAGCTTGTATGATAAACATTTTGCAATTTTACTGATTTGAACTTGCAATATCATTGACACAGAGCCATAAGAGACATATAATTATAGGGTAAAATAAAATTTTATATATTATAAGCTTCATAATTCTAAATTGATATTTTGACTTATCTTAGGGAAGACTTTATCTGAAAAAAGGAATTATGGAATTTAAAGGTATGGAGGGAAGGCTATGAGTAAAAACTATAATTCTTATGAAGCAATGTTGGAGGTTTTAGATAGAGCTGCCAATATGTTGGGATTAGAAGAACAGGATTATGTACACCTAAAATATCCTGAAAGAGAGCTAAAGGTTTCTATACCAGTAGAGATGGATGATGGCTCTATTAAAGTTTTTGAAGGATACAGGGTACAGCATTCCAGCGTCAGAGGACCCTACAAGGGTGGAATTCGTTATCACCAAGATGTAGATATGGACGAAGTTAAGGCTTTAGCCGGTTGGATGAGCTTTAAATGCGCAGTAGTTGATATCCCCTTTGGGGGAGGAAAAGGTGGTGTAAGAGTAGACGCTACCAAATTATCCAAAAAAGAACTAGAAAGGCTAACGCGTAAGTATGCTACATTACTCTATCCCATTGTTGGTCCTGAAATTGACATTCCCGCTCCTGACGTAAATACCAATGCTGAAGTAATGGGATGGTTTATGGATACATATAGCACTTTGAGAGGGCATTTATCTCCAGGAGTAGTAACAGGAAAGCCAGTACCTATAGGAGGCTCTCTAGGCAGAGCAGAGGCCACAGGCCGGGGTGTTATGTTCATGACTAGAGAGATCGCTAAAAAACTCCATTTACCCTTGAAAGGAGCAAAGGTTGCTGTTCAGGGCGCAGGTAATGTGGGGGGAACTGCTGCAAAACTCCTATATAGAGAGGGATGCAAGGTCGTAGCTCTTAGTGACGTTTCCGGAGGCATCTACTCAGAAGAAGGTCTAAATATAGATGAAATAATTGATTTTCTCACTGCTGAGCGGGGTCGACTACTTAAGGATTATGATGCACCAGGACTTGTGAGAATCTCCAATGAAGAGTTGCTAACTTTAGATGTAGACATTTTAATACCAGCAGCTTTAGGAAATCAGATAACAGAAGAAATAGCTCCCCGTATTAAAGCAAAGATTATTGTAGAAGGTGCCAATGGGCCTACCACTGTAGGTGGAGATAAGATTCTTGAAGATAATGGAATAGTAGTGGTTCCAGATATTTTAGCCAATGCTGGTGGGGTTACTGTTTCCTACTTTGAATGGGTACAAAACCTCCAACGCCTCAGATGGGAAGAAGAGGAAATCAACGAAAGATTAGAAAATATTATGATTAAGGCCTTTAATGATGTATGGACAACAGCTGAAAAAGCTGGTACCAGCCTCAGAATGGGTGCATATATGGTAGCAGTGGATAGAATTGTTACTGCCAGCAAGATGAGAGGAATAAGTTAGACTTAATGAAAACCACTATAGTATTAACTGAACTACAAAAATCTATAAATTAAGGTAGGGTGCATAGCATTTATGCATCCTACCTTTTTCATATTTCATCAGACTTGTCAGGCACCGTATATACTCACTTTTCCATATCCTTTTTACCTTTTACGGATAATTTGTCGAAAATTTTAGTTAAAAAATATATCAATACGGCAAGGATTCCAATTGCTAGAATATATGGAGTTATCACGTGTACCAAGCTCATTTGAATGTCTCATTCCTTTCCACTTATGAAATTGTTAATCTATTCTAAAACCCAATATTTAACAATTGCTTGTGCTATAGTGAAATGATGCTAATTATATATTGCCTACTATTAAATAAACAAATAAAGCCAACTGTTTGTTACACATTTAACAGAGATTTTTAATAAATTTATTAAATATGCTGTTATAGCTCTTACTACTTTAATTAAATTCTACAGCTTAAATAATAAATTGGTAATATCCCTGAGTAAGAG
>JAAYKZ010000058.1 GCA_012522165.1 Clostridiales bacterium | reverse complement strand
CGCCTATACTATTATATTTCTATAATAATTATAATAAAACCTCTTTTGTCTCCCTCCAATTTGTCTTAGGAGTATGTTGCATTTCTTGTTTTTTATGATATTATAATAATTGCAAATACAGTTAAGGATGATATATTTGGCATTTTTGTCTTTTTCAGAAACTTATCATATGTTTGATATAACCCCGGTGGAAAACTTGTTTATACAAGAGTTCATGCTGAAAGCACCGGGGGATTTTGTCAAGGTTTATTTATATGGCCTGAAGCAATGCTACCATCCCGTTCAGTCTGAAAATTCAATCGAAAGCTTCGCTAAAGCTCTCTGCCTGGAAGAAAAGGTAGTGGAAAATGCCTTTCTCTATTGGGAGCGCCAAGGAATAATGCGGGTCCATAAGGATAAGGATCAGCTCTTATCTATAGAGTATTTAAATATTAAGGACATGCTTTACAATAACAAACATGAACCCAGCCAAGCCCTTTATCATTATAAAGACTTCAACCAAAACCTTCAGGCTATATTCGGTAATAGAATGCTTACGCCTCAGGAATATCTTAGAATCTACGACTGGATAGAAATCCTTCTTCTACCAGCTGAGGTTGTGCTGATGATGGTACAGTTTTACATAAGCAAGAAAGGCAATCGAATAAGTATAAACTATCTTGATAAGGTGGCACAAAGCTGGGCTAACGATGGTATTAATACCCTGCAAAAGGCCGAAGAATACATAAAGCAGTACGAATCCTATTATCAAGAAACTATTGCTGTGCTTAAGTATCTGGGCATCCATCGTTCCCCTTCAAAGGCTGAACTGGATCTATATAAAAAATGGCAGGATGTTTGGGGGTTCTCCTTAAATGCTATCCTAGAAGCCTGCAAAGAAACTACCAAGATCCAATCCCCAAATATGGCCTATTTGGATAAAATTCTTGAAAGCTTATATAAACTGGGTCTATCCTCTCAGCAGGAGATAAAGATCTACCTATCTTCCAGAGATAGCGTTAATGATAAAATAAAGGATGTTCTTTTCAACTTAGGCTACAAGGATACTGCTCCCACCCCTGAGCATCAAGCCCTATATCTAAAATGGACCAGTAATTGGGGAATGGATCATGAAGTGGTACTTCTAGCCTGCAGACAAGCTGTACGTAAAAAATCCAGGACAAATATAAATCAGGTTGATGAAATTCTAACGGCATGGAAAAAACGAGGGTTTGTTAAAGCTCAGGATATTAGAAACTATCTAAGGCAGAAGAAGATTTTAATAGATCAGATAAAAGCTGTTCTTGATAGGGCAGGAGATAATCGAGAGGTTACTGCCTCCGACCAAAAGTTATTTACAAAATGGATCAAAGAATGGAATATGCCCTATGAATTAATACTACTAGCTGCTGAATACTCTACCATGGCAGAAAATAAGCTGCCCTTTATCAACAAAATTTTAAGTAATTGGTATAATATGGGCATTACAACTGTAAAAGAGGCCAAAGCCGACCATGAACGTCATATTCAAGGCCTTGAAGTAGCTGCTAGCAAAACTTCCAGCATGAAAAAACAAGTAGATTTTACCCAATTTGAACAGCATAGCTATACTGATGAGGAACTGGAAGAACTATTTGAAGACATAGAGAATGTATAAATTATGCTATTGTATCAATAGCCATAAATCTCATAAATGATAATTGCTTAACTTACACAAAAGACTAAATTAGGAAGTAGATAATATGAGTAAGTCTTTTTTAATGGAAATACTACAAGAATATGATGAAATCCGAAGAGAGGCAGTACAGGCTCTTGACCAAAGACGACGAGAAATATCCAACAAAATACCCGAAATTGAAAAAATACACAAAGATATGATTGAACTAATGGCCACAAAATCTAGAGAGATTATACTCTATCCTCAAGCTTGTTCTGATACTGTAGAACAATTGCAAAAAAAGATCTCTCTGCTAAAAGCCAAACAGCTAGAACTGTTGGAGAAAAATGGTTATCCTAAGGATTATCTTGAAATACAATATCGATGCAGCCATTGCCAAGATACTGGTTATGTTGGCTATCCCGTTAAAGAAAAATGTCGCTGCCTCATTCAGCGCTTACTGGAGAAGACCTATCAACTATCTAATATCCAAGAACTTGACTATGAAAATTTTTCTACCTTTGATCCCATGGTTTTCCCTGAAGAGCCTTTGGAAAATAGTAAGCTGAATCAAAGACAGTATATGATCCAGCTTAGGGATAGGCTTATAGAATATGTATCTCATTTCCCTGATAATGATAAAAAAGTCATACTCTTTACTGGCAAGACCGGTCTTGGCAAAACCTTCTTGCTAAACTGTATGGCCAAGGCAATCATGGATAAGGGGTATACTGTAATAAGAATTTCTGCCTATAAATTATTCGATCAGCTATTCTATAGCGCTATATCAAATAAGTCTGATTATGAATCACTACAAAGCCAGCTCTTTGAAGTAGATGCACTAATAATCGACGACCTGGGCACCGAAACCCGCCGCAACAATTATACCACAGAGGATCTTTTCAATATTATAAATGAACGGACTATGCAGCGCAGCCATACTTTTTTATCTACCAATCTAAGTCTCGCAGAGCTTAGACAGCGCTATTCGGATCGGATTACATCCAGGCTTTTTGATACTTCCAATACCATGTTAATTCGCTTTCAAGGTACTGATATTAGATTACGGAAAAATGGCAAGAAAAATAACAAAAATTAAGCCCATCAGAATTCCTGATGGGTTTTTTCATAATTAGCAAATTTAGTATACTGCCCTAACCATACCAGCTCTACTGTGCCTGTAGGACCGTTACGCTGTTTTGCTATGATTACCTCTGCAATATTTTTCTTTTCTGTATCTGGGTTGTAGTACTCATCCCTGTACAAAAATGCCACTAGGTCAGCATCCTGCTCAATGGCTCCCGACTCCCTCAGGTCGCTGAGCATAGGTCTATGATCAGTTCTTGCTTCAGGTGCCCTGCTAAGCTGGGACAGGGTCACTACAGGTACTCCTAATTCCCTAGCTAGAGCTTTCAAGGAACGAGAAATTTCAGATATCTCCTGCTGCCTACTCTCAGCCCTGCCTCTGCCAGACATAAGCTGTAAGTAGTCTATTATAATCATACCCAATCCCTTTTCCAGCTTTAGTCGCCGCGCCTTTGAACGCATCTCCATGACAGAAATGCCGGGGGTATCATCGATATAAATAGGAGCCTGAGACAGGGGCCCTGCTGCCTCTACTAGCTTAATCCAATCCTCTTCACTTAAATCACCAGTTCTTATCTTCTGAAGCTCTACATTAGCTTCAGCGCTGAGCATACGCTGCACTAGCTGATCCTTGGACATTTCCAGACTAAATATGGCCACCGGCACGTTGGCACGGATAGCAGCATATTGTGCTATATTGAGTACAAAACTGGTTTTACCCATGGATGGGCGCCCGGCCACTAGAATGAAATCCGATGGCTGGAGGCCTGAAGTCTTCTGATCAAAATCATGAAAACCAGTTGGCACTCCAATGATCTTGCCTTTATTCTTAGACAGTTCCTCAATCTTAGCATAGGTATCCAGGAGCACAGTTTTGATAGGTTCAAAGTCACTGGCCGTATTTCGCTGGGTAATCTGAAAAATGCTCTTTTCAGCATGGTCTATAATTAAATCTATTTCTTCTCTAGCCTCATAGCTCTGCTTTATAATTTCATTGCAGGCTGCGATGAGCCTTCGCAGTATTGCCTTCTCTTCTACAATATCCACATAATATTTAATATTGGCAGTGCTGGGCACAGCCATGGAGAGGTCACTTAGATAAGCTACACCGCCTACAGCCTCTAATGTGCCTCTCTGCCTTAGCTGTTCTGTAACTGTTACTAGATCGACAGGTTCACCCCGATCATATATCTCAACCATGCTGTCAAATATTTCTTTATGGGCATCAGCATAAAAATCATCACTATCAAGAAAGTCAGTAGCCGTAGCTACCGACTCTTTATCTAACAGCATACAGCCTAATACTGACTGTTCCGCCTCCATATTATGGGGAGGCATTCTGGATATGGTTTCCATTATGCTCATCTTTTATGCTTCCTCTACCTTTACAGTGAGTTTTCCACTAATTTCAGGATATAGTTTAACTTCAAGATCCATCTGGCCTAACTGTTTTATAGGTTCATTGAGTACTATCTTCTTTCTATCTATGGTAATATTATGCTGCTTTTTCAGCTCCTGTGCAATCTCCTTATTGGTAACAGAACCAAAGAGTTTGCCGTTTTCACCACTTTTAGCTTTGATAACCAAAGTAATGTCAGATATTTTCTTAGCCAGCTCTCTAGCCTCCTGCTTTTCTTGCTCGATACGTTTTTGTTGTGCTCTCTCTTTATTTTTAAGTTCATTAAGATTAGATTTGGTAGCTTCTACCGCCAATCCTTTAGGAAACAGGAAATTTCTAGCGTATCCATCGCTAATATTAACTACATCTCCTTTAACTCCAGTACCCTTTACATCTTTAAGCAAAATTACCTTCATTTGCTTTCACCTTCCTCACTTAAGTATTCTTCCACAGCGTTTATAACTCTTTCCCTGGCTTCTTCTATGGTAATGTCATCCAGCTGGGCACCGGCAATGGTCATATGACCTCCCCCT
>JAAYKZ010000057.1 GCA_012522165.1 Clostridiales bacterium | reverse complement strand
TCGATAGTTTGATTGATGACTCTAAGACGAGTTATTTCTTTTTGAGTCATATTGAATGTCTCCTTTCGCATACATGACATTTTATCAGAATAAATTCAATATGACATTATCATAGAATAACTACATTAAAAACCAAATATGGTTGAAAACATATGAAATCAATGCTAAAATAGAAAAAATTGTTGATAGAGTTTGAAAGGGGAAGATGTGGTTGAATGCCATCAAGATAGGACTTTTAGGATTAGGAAATGTAGGAGCAGGTGTTGCTAATATTTTGCGGGAAAATATTAATAAGATTAGAGATTATATAGGTGTAGATATTCAGATAAAAAAAGTTTTAGTGCGTGATATCAATAAAGCTAGGGATATTGTCTTGGATGAGCAAATGTTGACAACCAATCCCCAGGAGATATTAGATGATCCGGAAGTTGATATAGTAGTAGAACTAATAGGTGGAATTGAGCCGGCTTACTCCTATATGAGACAGGCTATGGAGAGGGGTAAGCATGTTGTGACAGCCAATAAAGCAGTTATTGCTACCTATTGCGAGGAACTATTTGAGCTTGCTGATCAAAATGGAGTAGAAATCCGCTTTGAAGGTAGCGTAGGCGGTGGTATTCCTTTAATTGATACTATAACCAACAAACTTGCCGGCAATCAGATCGATGAGGTAGTAGGCATTATAAATGGAACCACCAATTATATACTAAGCAGGATGAGCAGGGATAGCCTAGGCTTTGATACTGCCCTTAAAAAGGCACAGGAAAAAGGGTATGCAGAAGCTGATCCCTCATCAGATATAGAAGGACAAGATGCAACATACAAGCTGGCTATACTAGCTGCCATATCATTTGGGCTACATATAGATCCAAATGATATCCCCTGTGAAGGTATTACCAAAATAAGTGAGCACGAGATTCGATATGCTGAAGAATTGGGGTATGCAGTCAAGCTACTGGCTACAGCAAGAAAGCAGGATGAGAAACTGGAGATACATGTCCATCCAACTCTTATTCCTAATCATCACCCACTGGCTGCGGTTCATGATGAGTTCAATGCCTTGTTTATTAAAGGTAATGCTGTAGGAGAATTAATGCTTTATGGAAAAGGGGCTGGATCCCTGCCAACAGGTAGCGCCGTAGTAGGAGATATCTTGGATATAATAAAGATGATGACACAGTCGGCTAAAACTGGTAGCAGCTTTGTTACAAATGGACGAGATCTAAAGGTGGTAGGAGAGGATTCAGGATCCTACTATATACGTTTAAAGGTGTTGGATGAACCAGGAGTTTTAGGTACCATTACAACTACCCTTGGAAAGCATGGAATCAGCATAGCATCTGTAGCCCAACAGGGCATGGGTCAAAAGTTAGTACCCGTTATATTTATAACCCATGAGGTAGAGCGTGAGAAACTGGATAAAGGATTGGATGAGCTTAGAAAACTCAGGGATGTCGTAGGTGAAGTAGCATGTATCCTAAGAGTGGAGACCTATTGATAGAAGACATATAAATGGAGGAGTGAACTCACTCCTCCATTCTCATATTATCAACTATATTGCTGTTATTGATTCTTCTTAAGGGAAAAAATCCCGATATAAGTGCGATAAAGGTAGCACCCGCTGTTGATACTAATATACTGCTCCAGGGAATTGTCCAAGGGAAATCCTGTATACCTTGGGTGACAAAGCGATAGAGAAGGTAAGACAGTCCTGTTCCTATAATCCCTCCGTAAATGGAAGCTATAATACCATAGAATAAAGCTTCCATGGACACCATTCTTTTAACTCCATTTTGAGTCATACCCACAGCTTTTAACATGGATAGCTCTTTTGTTCTAAGGATTAAATTGGTACTAATGGTATTTATAATATTTAAAGATCCTATCAGAGTTATTACTGCAACGAAACCATACAAGAAGATACTTATAGTAGCAAAAGCATTTCTATCCTCTTCAGCTTGTTTAGCCCGGTCTATATAAGTATATGAGGGATGCTTATCCACAAGGTCTTTGAGATATTGCCTTATATCCTCTAAACTATGGCCTTGCTGGCACTTTACAAGAAAAGATGGATTATAGTTTGTGCCTTGGATTTTATCATAGACTTCTTTAGTTGTTATCATAATAATTGCTTCGTTTAAGTTATAGGGATCTTCTATAGGACTCATTTCCAATATCCCCAGTACCTTTAACTTTGTATAATCAAGATTTTCTTCAGAAAAGTTGCTTGTAACCATGATTTCATCACCTATGTCATAATTCACTACATCCATTATTGTGCTATTAGAACTTTGGCCCTTATATACATGAGATGTTTGAACTATGAGAACACCCTTCTCCTTATTTATAGCATCGATATCTATGTTACCCTCTATTAATGAGGATTTAAAAGCATTGAGATTTTCATTTTCGTATCCGTATAAAATATTATTTGGTAGTTCAAAAACATCACCTTTCTGAAGAAGTTTGGCATACTCACTGGTTTTTACAAAGTCTGGGTTTATTTTGTCTTGTGGAACTATTATTTGCATACTGTAACGATGGTAGTAAAATACTTCTTCAACGCCAGGCAACTCCTTTAGGTCTCTATATACGGAGGCATCTAGGTCCTCTTGTACAATGGATGCGTTATGCCATATCATAAAATCTCCCATTTCTTCGGAATGGACATTACTAGCCTTTAACATATAGGTCATAAAACTAGAGAATGCGATATAAAGTACAATACTTATTATCATAGAGAATACAGTAATTCTAAATCTCTTTCTATTTCTTCTTAAATTTTTATAGGCAATTTCACCTTCAATTCCCAGTATTTTTCGGGAAAGGGTAGATCTTTTTATCTTGTCAAAGGATTCTTTCTTAAAAACGCCGGTATTTCTAACAGCATCTAGAGCAGGAATTCTACCTGCCTGTTTGGCTGGGCCTAAAGCTGACAAGAATACGGTAATCAATCCTATAATAGCACTTACTATAAATACTAAAGGTGATATGACAATAGTTAATCCTGATAAAAGATTGAAATTTAATTTATTAATAAAATACATGACTACTTGCATGGCAAAAACTCCGGAGAAAAGACCTATAGGAATACCTATAAGGCTCAGTATCCAGGCTTCCTTTAATACCATATTCCTTATCTGGGTTGGAGAAGCTCCTACACAACGGAGTAT
>JAAYKZ010000056.1 GCA_012522165.1 Clostridiales bacterium | reverse complement strand
GGTGCTAAAATTATTTTCAAATAAATACCTCTTTTCTAAAGGAAAGTATCCCTTATTTATATTTTTCGCTATAATAAAATTAAATCCTTCTTTTTATAAAAAAATATCAATTTTTGAAGCTTTGAAAAATCTAATTTTCCATTAGCTTTTTAAGGGAATTTTCCATATCTCTTGCCATGGAATCCAATAATTCCGTGCTTGACTTTTGAGAAAAATAGTGCTCTACATCTAACGCTTGGCCTATTCTTATATTTATAGGAGAAAATAGCTTATACTCTCCTCTTATGGCTATAGGAATTATTTCTGCTTTGGATCTATGTGCAATTGATGCCACGCCATGGGAAAAGTGTTGAACTCCTCCCTGTCTGTTTCTAGTCCCTTCTGGAAAAATACCAAATACTTTACCTTCCTTCAAAACTTGCAAAGAGTTCTTTATAGCCGAAATATCTGCCGTTCCCCTCTTTACTGGAAAAGCTCCCAACTTCTTGAGAATAAAGCTAAACAATGGATTTTTAAACAACTCTACTTTGGCCATAAAATGTATTTTCCGTGGAAGGATGCATCCTATTATCACAGGATCCAATAAAGATATATGATTAGAATAAACTATGGTTTTGCCAGACTTAGGAAAGTTTTCTAGTCCTTCGACTTTAGGACGATATAATAAAAGTACTATAGGTCGAATCAAGCCTCTAATAATTTTATATAACATAGGATTATTCCTCCTTATCTTTTGCGCAAATAACTATTTATATGTCCTAAAATTTCCTCCGATACTTGCTCAATGGATTTGCCTGTTGTATCTATAAGTATAGCATCCTCTGCTTGTTTTAAAGGTGCAAAACTGCGCCTTTGATCGTTATCATCTCTTTGTTGAATACTTTGTTTAATGGATTCTATAGTTTCTTCCGTACCTTTTTCCTTCATTTCTTTCCATCTTCTTTTGGCTCTTTCTTCCAAAGAAGCAGTTAAGTAAAATTTAAGGGAGGCATTGGGCAACACATAGGTTCCTATATCCCTGCCATCCATAACCAAAGAGTTTTCTCTGGCTATTTTTCGCTGTATGGCTACTAACTTTAATCGAACTTCTGGTATAACAGCTACTTTGGAAGCAGCCTGGGATACCTCTGCTGTCCTTATTAAAGAAGTTACATCCTGGTCATCCAATATTACCTTTTGCTTTCCATTATGATATCTTACTTGTAAATCCGTAGTTTCTAAAGTATCTATAACCCTTTTATAACCATCGATATCTACATTTGCTTTTAACATTTTATATGCCACTGCCCTGTTCATGGCACTTGTATCCAGATAAAGTATATTTAAAGCCTCTGATATTATCTTGGCAATAGTGCTTTTACCAGCCCCAGCTGGACCATCAATGGCTATGGTCAAGACTTCATTAGCTAAATCAGGCCTTAAAACTTTAGCTTTTTCCAGATAAACATGCTTAATTTCTTTAGGTTCAGGCACTTGTATATGTATCAGAACCCTTATACACTTTTCCAAACTTCCCTTTACATACATTTCCTGGCAGCAAAATCAGGGTATATCTACCATACCCATTTTTCGTGCTGCAACGGCAGGATACTGTGCATCAAGGTCCTTGGTGCCTGTAAATATGATGCTTACTATATCCTTATAATCTATTTCATTTTTTTCTATAATAGTTTCTAATAAAGTAGTAGTTCCCTCCAATATGTGCTGAGGTGTATTCTCTTTAACAGTAATTGCTCCACGTATTGCATAGAAAATCAACTTCCCATTCCCCCTTATATTGGTCTATGACCCAGACCTATAGCCAGTTCATTGAGATGAAGAAGACCTATACCAAAAAAGAAAGCTACGCTTACGTGGTCATGATATCTGGCGATGGCAATCTTACCTCCCACACTCAAACCAATGGCTTTAGGCATAATCTGTGATACTGCTTCCCTTGTAGCACCAGCTACAGCACCCTCTTCTGCATGAGAGTCTTGTATCACGCCCTCACGTTTAGCAGCAACTACAGCTCTCTCAATGATTTTGTTTATGGAATTAATAAAATCTCCACCATAATCTACTGCCACAGTTCTAATTCCATTTTTCAAACATTCTTCTTTTAAAGCGTTTTCTTCACTACGGCTTTTAGTTAAACTCATTTGAATTGCAATCCGCGCTACTTCACGGCTGCCTAATAGATTCATATTTAATCTCCTTTACCCAACTTTGTCCATTACCATTATAAAGCAGCTTGTCAGCTTACACAAGCTATTTTTAGTAAAGGGGTGGTAGTCTGTATAGTTTTCCATGTACAATTATACTTTTTATATAATTTTCAGGAAGGAAAGATACTGGTTCAGTATCTATAGTTACTTCATAGGTTCCCTTTGCTTTTGTTGCGTCAATTTCTAATATATCTATAGGAGAAACATAAACAATTGCAGGCTTATTTTTTTCTATTCTTTCTACTGGAATTCCATTTACTTTTACAATTAATATGTCATCATTTTCTATATTTGCTGTAAAGCTTACAATACCATAATTGAATGCAATATTGCTGGTACTTGAATTTTCTTTAATATGATAAGAAGGTCTAAGGATATCTTGAAAGAAATGAAAACAATGCATTGCTTGTATAACAACTAATAAAACCATTAAAAATAAACCTATTTTTAACAAAATAGGTTGCACATTGAAGACAAAATCAATGCAAATATCCTTTTCAGGATTTTTTATCCTTTTTTTCATAACCTCTCACCAAATCGTGTTTATATAACCCTTGTCCATAAACTTATCCTAACCATCAATAATTGGATTTATTCAAGATGACATGTATCGTTTAAATAAATAATGGAATTCCCATCCTGTTGAACATTCAATAAGCTTAAACTAGCTTGGCTTATTTTGAAATGAATTAATAAATTAAGGGGTATTCCCATCAAACTAAGGATGATTACCTTGGTAGTTGCAGCATGAGAAACTATGAGAATATTGTCACTGTTTTTTTGATGTTTTTCTTTTATCATATTAATAAAAGAAACTATTCTATCCCGTACAGCTGTTAGACTCTCCCCGCCCTCTGGAGCAAAGGTTATTTCATTGCGCCATCTTGCCAGCTGACCAGGATACTGCTCTTCAATTTCTTGAAGAGAAAGCCCCTCCCAACTACCAAATGACACCTCCCTAAGAAGTGGACTGGAAATAGGTTTTAGGGATATTTCTTTACCTATTATTTCTGCAGTTTCTCTGGCTCTTAGTAGATCACTACAGTATATGGCTTTTATATTATTATTCTTTTTTAATTGCTCACCTAGTCTTTTAGCCTGAATTCGCCCCACATCAGTTAGGCTTATATCTTGAATACCTTGAGTTTTTCCTAAACGGTTCCAGATAGTCTCTCCATGTCTGGTTAAATATATAAGCAATGCTTTCTCCTTCTTTCGAAACCAGTTTTTTATTTACTCACGTAT
This sequence comes from Clostridiales bacterium, assembly GCA_012522165.1. Taxonomy (GTDB): domain Bacteria; phylum Bacillota; class Clostridia; order Caldicoprobacterales; family UBA3941; genus JAAYGY01. Next base: position 6,752 of record JAAYKZ010000056.1, on the reverse strand, counting down.
ACATCATATTTATCCCAAATTTCTTCTAGTACGGAAAAACCTGAAGCTACCTCAGGACTTTTCTTCATGCCAATCCCTACAATTAGCGCATTTATCAAACTTAAAGGTGCTACCAGAGAGTCTACAAAGGACGCCATATCGCTTCTAGCAAGTAAAATATAATCAGAAAAAGAAGCAAGTGGTGACAGGGAACTATCCGTTAGAGCCACTGTTGTTGCTCCTCTTTCCTTAGCAAAGGACATAGCTTCTATAGTTCTAGTAGCATAGCGGGGGTAACTTATACCTATAAGCAAGTCTTCATTGTTTATATGTATCAACTGTTCAAATATATCATTAACTCCCGAAGTAACAATCCTAACATTGCTAAAAATAAAACTTAGGTAATAGCCCATAAACTGTGCCAGTGGGGCAGCACTTCTAAGGCCTAACACATATATATTCCTAGCATCTAAAATACTGCTAATTACCTGATCAAAAGCTTTAGTATCAGCCTCTTCAATGGTTCTACGTATATTGTTCATGTCTGCCTTTAAGACATTTTTTAAAATCATTGATTGATCTAATTCAGAGGACATTTCTATTCTTTGAACAGTGGTAAGTTTATTTCGTATAAGTTCTTGAAGTGCTTTTTGTAATTTGGGATATCCATCATATCCCAACATATTAGCAAATCTAACTACAGTAGATTCACTTACTCCTACTATCTCTCCCAGACGGGAAGCCGTCATAAAGGCTGCTTTGTCGTAGTTATTGATAATATATTCTGAAATCAATTTCTGACTCTTGCTCATTTTCTTGAATTTTGAATTAATCCGATGAATTAAATCCTGCTTATCTGCCATTATAATCCCCCTGAATCTTAAGTTTTCTAGCTTTAAGCACCTTTATTTTATCATAAACTACATATTTTGCATAGTCTTCAAGGAACATCCTAATAATAACTTATTATATGTATTGGATGGGGTGAGCTGGTGATACAAATTGATGACGCAGGCAGCGGAAGCCTTGTTGGTGGCACTTGTATAGCGGCACTTAGGATAGAAACAGGTGAATACATATATGATTTTATTCCTGTCAATCTATATCAAAATGGTAACTTTTACCGAAAACTTTATCTTGGAAAAAGTAAGGATATAGTGATTAATTTATTAGAAGAGCTTCACGTGAGCAAGGATGAGGAAATTGAAATATGTCAAGGCTATATGTTTGATATTGCCAGACAGCACTTGACGGAAATGGGGTACTCCTGGAAAAATGCTAAAATATTGGATCCTTTACAGACCATTATAGAACATACGTTTAGTGAATATGCACTAGAGTTAGGAGTGCCTGTTCAATATGTTAAGTACACTAAATATCCTTTACATTTCCATCGGATTCTAAGATGGGTATATGCTGATTATCAAAACCGATGTAAGTTATGTAAAACCGATTGGAAAAGCTTTAAAAAATATGGTAGCTTAGATTTATCTATTTCCTATGATGTTTTATACAAAAAGAATTATACCTGTCTCCGCTGCGGAAATAAAATACGCCCTGGCAGCAGAGTAAAAGTATTAAGCTACACAAGTAACCGACCTAACACTATTTATCTTCACCCGAATTGCAACTCTCAGCAAGAAAAAAATCAAGCCCAGAGACTTTAATTCTCTGGGCTTATAATTTAAATGGGATGAGTCATTTCTTCCATATTGACAAGAGTACTGTCTATTTTGTACTTCTGAGCCTGACGATATTTGAAGAACTCCATAGCAACCTGTGGGAATGATGCATAGGATAATACGTCCTCTTCCTGCTCCATATATTCCTTTATTTCTTCTCTATATTTATCTAATTCAGGTGGAATATCATCAGCAGGACGATGTTCTATAACAGGATCATCTCCTATTATAATTTGACGAATCTCATCGCTTACCTTACCAGGCAGACGTCCATATTCCCCTCTAATTAGAGCTTTGGATTCTTTGGTTACCATTTTATATCTTTCACCAGTCAGTACGTTAAGCACCGCTTGAGTACCTACGATTTGGCTAGTGGGAGTAACCAGTGGTGGGAATCCAAAATCTTCTCGCACTCTAGGAACTTCCTTGAGAACCTCCTCAAATCTATCCTCAGCATTTTGCTGCCTTAGCTGTGACAGAAGATTGGACAACATTCCACCGGGAACCTGATACAATAAAGTGTTTATATCTATATTCAATACTCTTGGATTTAAGAAACCTTCATCAGCCAATCTTTTTGCTACACCTTTAAAGTGATCCGCGATCTCATTTAATAGATTGAGATCCAATCCTGTGTCCCACTCGGTGCCCTGCAATGCAGCTACTAAAGGTTCAGTTGCTGGCTGAGAAGTCCCGTTCCCTAATGGAGATAAGGCTGTATCAACTACGTCTGCACCTGCCTCAATTGCTTTGAGATAAACCATATCTCCAGTACCTGTAGTGTTATGAGTATGAACTTGTATAGGTACTTTTACTGTCCTTTTTAACTTAGTAACTAGCTCATAAGCAGTATAGGGTAAAAGGAGATTGGCCATATCTTTTATACATATGGAATCTGCACCCATGTTTTCCAATGTCTTTGCAAGATCAACAAAGTAATCAATTGTGTGCACCGGACTAATGGTATAGCATAGGGCTGCTTGGACATGCCCCTTGTATTTCTTTGTAGATCTTATAGCCTGTTCCATGTTTCGAACATCATTGAGGGCGTCGAAAATACGAATTATATCAATTCCGTTTTCGATAGATTTTTTTACAAATTCATCTACAACATCATCAGCATAGTGTTTGTATCCAAGAATGTTTTGACCACGTAATAACATTTGTAATTTAGTATTGGGAAGGGCCCTTCTTAATGTTCTTAACCTTTCCCAAGGGTCTTCTTTTAAGAAGCGGAGGCAGGAGTCGAAGGTAGCTCCCCCCCACACCTCTAGTGAATGATATCCTACTTTATCTAATTTATCTGCAACGGGAAGCATCTCTTCCAAGCGCATTCGGGTTGCGGCCTGGGATTGATGGGCGTCCCTTAAAATGGTATCAGTTATTTTAACCTTCGCCATAACATAACCTCCTAAAATTTGATTAGCCGAAAAGGGATAGTAAAACACCGGCTGCTACAGCTGAGCCAATAACGCCAGCAACGTTTGGTCCCATGGCATGCATTAGCAAGAAGTTACCTGGATTTTCCTGCTGGCCAACTACTTGAGATACACGGGCTGCCATAGGCACTGCAGAAACTCCTGCTGAACCGATTAATGGATTTACTTTTCCTCCTGTTAGCTTACACATAAGTTTACCAAATAGTACACCACCTAATGTACCAAAGGAAAAGGCAATAAGACCTAGAGCAATGATTTTTAGAGTATCTGGAGATAAAAAGGCCTCTGCTGTCGCCGTAGCTCCCACTGTAACTCCTAGGAAGATTGTTATTATGTTCATAAGCTCATTTTGTGCGGTTTTACTTAGCCTATCCACTACTAAGCTTTCACGGAAAAGATTTCCTAACATTAACATTCCTAACAATGGTGCTGCAGAAGGCACTAATAGCGAACTTAATGTAGCAACAGCAATAGGGAAAATAATTTTTTCCAACTTTGATACGGGTCTTAACTGTTCCATAACAATTTGACGTTCTTCCTTTGTTGTAAAAGCTCTCATAATAGGTGGCTGGATAATTGGAATCAACGCCATATAAGAATAAGCAGCTACTGCAATTGGGCCTAAATATTGAGGTGCTAATTTAGTAGTAACAAAGATAGCGGTAGGTCCATCAGCTCCTCCAATTATTCCAATAGACGCAGCAGCTTCTGGGGAAAAACCAAAGAGTAATGCTAGAATAAAAGCTATAAATATCCCTAACTGTGCTGCGGCCCCCAGTAAAAGGCTCTTAGGGTTTGCTATTAAAGGACCAAAATCAGTCATTGTTCCTATGCCAAGAAAAATTAGAGGAGGATAAATTCCTAGTTTTACCCCCATGTATAAATAATATAATAAGCCTCCAGGCTGAAAATCACTAGTACCATATGTTCCAGTGGGAGGATCCCATAAGCCTGATAAAGGCAGATTAGCTAATAGCATACCAAATGCAATTGGGAGAAGCAATAAAGGCTCATATTCTTTTTTAATAGCTAAGTATATAAGGAAACAGGCTATTCCTATCATAATACCCTGCTGCCAGGTAATTTGGGCAAATCCCGAATCCCCCAAGAAATCTAATATAACTTCCATAAACGGTTTATCCAACGAAATTCCTCCTTACAATAAATGCTTGAATTTGTAATATGTTCAATTTATCAACTATTATTCTAAGGCAAACATAGAATCTCCAGCATTTACAGAATCACCATTTGCTACTTGAACAGAAACAACTTTTGCATCTCTCGGAGCCATGATTTCATTTTCCATCTTCATAGCTTCTAAAATCGCTAATACGTCGCCCTTCTTAACCTCATCTCCTGGCTTTACTCTTACTTCTAGTATAGTACCAGGCATTGGGGCTTTTACAATTTCAGCACCTTGAGGAATAGGACCGCTCGCAGCTTTAGGTGCTTCTGGAGCTTTAGGTGCTTCCGCAGGTTTAGTGGTCTCAGCTTGCTTAGGAGCAGGAGCTGGACTTACAGTGGCTGCTGGAGCAGCAGGAGCACTTGTAACTACTGGTGCGCTTGTACCTGCACCCAGTTCTTCAACTTCTACTTCATAAGTTTTTCCATTAACAGTTATAGCAAATTTTCTCATAATGTTTTCCTCCTTAAAATAAACTTTTATTATTTATTATAATCTGGTAGTAATTTGATCTCTACGACTAGCAAGATTCCAAGCAGGAGCTTGATGAGGCACCCTTCTAAAGGATCTTACTATAATATCATGGGTAGAACGATTTAAGGATGCAGCGATGGCTGCTGTGATAACTGCAATAAGCTCTTCATCTTCATTATCTAGTGTAGAAGTATCTTCTAAACTAATATTAGCACCTGATGTCTCTCCTTCAACTATACTTGCCTCAACAGTGCTCTGTTTTTTTTTATTTTCTAAACCTTGGTTTACTATTTTATTTATAAGCTCAATAGCTATTATTAAGCCAAACAACGCAACAAAAGTTGTTCCCAGACCCAAAACAGTTACCTTTAAACCCAATGTAAGTAGTTCACCTAACATAAACGTCACCTCTTTCATAGCTCAATATTATACAGGAATATTTCCATGCTTTTTGGCAGGCCTATTATCTCTCTTGCTTTCCAGCATTTCTAATGCACTGGCTATTCTAGGTCTTGTGGCCTCAGGCTCAATTATATCATCTATATAACCCCTGGATGCTGCTACATAGGGATTAGCAAATTTATTTCTATACTCTTCAATCTTTTCTTGTCTAGTTTTTATGGGGTCTTGGGAGTTTTCAATCTCTTTTCTAAATATGATATTGGCTGCTCCCTCAGGTCCCATGACAGCTATTTCAGCAGTAGGCCAAGCAAATACCAAATCAGCACCTAGATGCTTACTACTCATAGCTATATAAGCACCGCCATAGGCTTTCCTGAGAATAATATTTATCTTGGGCACTGTAGCCTCTGAGTATGCATATAGAAGCTTTGCACCATGCCTAATAACTCCGCCATGTTCTTGGTCTAATCCAGGTAGATATCCAGGAACATCAGTAAAGGTGACCAAGGGAATGTTAAAGGCGTCACAGAAGCGAACAAAGCGTGCCGCTTTATCTGAAGCATCTATATCTAAAGCTCCTGCCTTTACGTTAGGCTGGTTAGCAACAATGCCTATGGTCTTGCCATTTATACGTCCAAATCCTACTACTATATTAGTTGCAAACAAGGCCTGTACTTCAAAGAAATCTCCGTTGTCTACTACAGCCCTTATAACATCTTTAACATCATATGTTTTATTTGGATTATCGGGTATTATGGAATTAAGTTCAGGAGTCAAACGGTTTAAGTCATCGCTGCATTCGTATAAGAGTGTATCTTCTAAATTGTTTTGTGGTAGAAAACTTAATAATTTTCTAATGGATGCAAAACAAGCTTCCTCTGATTCACTCAAAAAATGAGCTACACCGCTCATCTCATTATGGGTGGTAGCTCCACCTAATTCTTCTGCTGAGATGGACTCCCCAGTAACTGCCTCGACTACCTGGGGACCTGTAATAAACATTTTGCTTATGTTATCAACCATAAAAACAAAGTCTGTTAAGGCAGGTGAATAAACTGCTCCCCCAGCACAAGGACCTAAAATAACGGATATCTGAGGAATTACTCCTGATGCTAATGTATTGCGATAGAAGATGTCCCCATAACCGCTTAAGGCATCTATTCCTTCTTGTATTCTAGCACCGCCGGAATCATTAATTGCTATAATAGGACATCCCATCTTCATTGCCATATCCTGAACTTTAGTTATTTTTTTGGCATGCATTTCGCCTAAAGATCCGCCAATCACAGTAAAATCCTGGGAATATAGGTAAACTGGTCTTTCATCTATGGTAGCATATCCTGCTACTACCCCATCCCCAGGAGCATTTACGCTGTCCATGCCAAAATCTGTAGAACGGTGCTGCACAAAAGCATCGATCTCAACAAAGCTGCCAGGATCTACTAGTTTTTCGATTCTTTCACGTGCAGTTAATTTTCCGCTTTGATGCTGTTTTGCAATTCTCTCAGGTCCTCCACCTTGACGAATGGCGACCTTGCGTTCTTGCATATCCTGAATCTTCTTTTCTACGCTCATTCATAACCCTCCATATAT
>JAAYKZ010000055.1 GCA_012522165.1 Clostridiales bacterium | reverse complement strand
TGGGTGATTGGATCCCCTCACTGATATTAACAAGGAGTTTTATTATATATCAACAGGTAATTATTTGAAGCATAGGCACTTATTATCCATTGACTTTCAGTAAATTTTTTTCTGCAACACTACTGAAGGAAATTATAAAAAAGTAGAGAAATAGTAATAAAAAGTGGTTGAAAGTGGGGACAAGTGGTGAGATAATAGAGGAGAGAGGTGAGAGTGGTGTTTATTGGGGAATATCAACATGTTCTTGATTCTAAAGGCCGGGTTATTATGCCGTCTAAGTTTCGTGAAGGCTTAGGGGAGAAATTTGTTGTAACCAAGGGCTTGGATCATTGCTTATTTGTTTATCCCCAAAGTGAATGGCAAGAATTTGAACGCAAACTCCGCACTCTCCCTTTAACTAGCAAAGATGCAAGAGCTTTTATCAGGTTTTTCTTTGCAGGGGCCACTGAATGTGAATTAGATAAACAGGGAAGAATTTTGATACCTGCCAATCTTCGTGAATACGCTGAATTGGTTAAGGAATTGGTTATTATTGGAGTAGCAAGTAGAGTTGAAATTTGGAGCAAAGAAAGATGGGATGAATACAACGATGAAGCCAATTTGGACCATCAATCCATTGTAGAGAAGATGGCAGAGTTAGGTATTTAGGAGGATATAGATGGACTTTCACCACATACCTGTATTATTTAATGAAACCATTAAAATGTTAGACTGCCAACCAGGAGACATTATAGTAGACGGAACTCTTGGTGGGGGTGGACATGCCCAAGCTATTCTAGAAAGAATTCTTCCCGGCGGTACTCTTATCGGAATCGACAGGGATCCAGATGCCTTAGAAGCTGCTAGAAGGCGCTTGTGTAAATATCAGGATTCTTTGATAACTATACATGATAATTTTGCTAATATTGAAAGTATATTGGGTCAATTAGGAATTGAAGCTATTGATGGAATGATAATGGATCTAGGAGTATCATCATATCAACTGGATAAAGGCAGTAGAGGTTTTTCATATCAAAGCAATGCTCCTTTGGATATGAGAATGGATCCTACTCAAGGATTAAGCGCACATGATGTAGTCAATAAATATGATGAAAGACGACTTACAAGAATCATATCACAATATGGTGAAGAAAGATGGGCTGCTAGAATAGCCAAGTTTATTGTGGACAACCGTCCAATAGATACCACTGAACAACTAACACAGGTTATCAAGGCAGCAATACCTGCTAAAGCGAGGCGACAAGGACCTCACCCAGCCAAGAGAACTTTTCAGGCCATAAGGATAGAGGTTAATAAGGAGCTTGAAATTTTAGAAGGTGCCATAGAAAGTGCGGTTAACAAGATGAAGTCTGGAGGAAGACTGTGCATCATTACTTTTCATTCTTTGGAAGATAGAATTGTGAAAAATACCTTTAAAAAACTACAAAATCCCTGTACCTGCCCGCCAGATGCACCAATATGTATATGTGGGAATCAGCCTTTAATCAAGATTGTTACTAGAAAACCAATCATTCCTTCAGAGCGGGAAATCAGTGAAAACCCGAGATCGCGAAGTGCAAAGCTTAGGGCTTGTCAAAAATTATAAGCAAAAATCAGTGTTAAACATAATAATTGAGGGGGCTGAATACAATTGTTAGTAGCACAAAGGCAAGAATATGAGGAGATGTACTATCCACCTGCGGTAGAAAAAGAGATATCTCAACCTGTGCATCGTCCTAAAAAAGCATCCCAACAAAAGTCAAAGCCTGGTAAGAGATTGTTTCATTTTGCCATGATAATGATTGGGTTTGGAATATGTGCTTATACCATAGCTAGGTATGCTATGATTGCTCAGAACCAACAAGAAATTTTAGAATTAGAGCGGATCTTGGAAAAGCAACAGAGCATTCAACAGTATATGCAGGTGGAATTGGCTGCTCGAAGTGACCTGAAAAGAATAGAGGAATATGCTAAAAATGAATTAGAAATGACTTATCCTGATGATGATCAAATCCTCTTTGTAGAGCTTCCTGAGGTGGATACAGATAAGGAGGAAAATGCCCCAGCTTATACAGAACAGAAAGAAGATCTATGGAGTAAGATTTTAGGCCTTCTAGATTAATTTGGTTTTATGGAAAGGTGATAGGTATATGTCTGTACCTAGCGTTACCAATAAAAAGAGACTACTTGTAATGCTAATAATTTTTACTTTAATATTTACAGGCCTTATAGGACGTTTAGGATACATACAGTTAATATGGGGAAAAGAACTCCAGCAAAAAGCTGAAGGACAGTGGACAAGAAATTTAGCTGTTTACCCCAAAAGAGGAACTATAAAAGATCGTAATGGTAATATTTTAGCTCAAAGCGGTAGTTCAGAAACTATAGCAGCACGGCCAAGTCAGATAGATGATCCAAGAGGTGTAGCACAACTTTTAGCCCCTATTTTAGATTTGAATGAGGATGATTTATATAAAAAACTTTCGGATAAATCCAGTTCTTTTGTATGGGTAAAACGACAGGTTTCTAGAGAGGTAGCCAATCAGGTGAGGGAGCTAGGTATAAAGGGCATAGATTTTACTGAAGAGCCAAAACGGTATTACCCTAACCGGGAATTGGCTGCTCATGTATTGGGATTTACCATGAAATATGCTGAAGGTGAGGATGGTTTAAAAGGGCAGGAAGGTATTGAGCTTTATTATGATAAGTACCTAAAAGGTATTCCAGGCAAGATTGTAATGGAAACCGATGCAAAGGGCAGGGAGATGCCCAATAATGTAGATAGATATATTCCCCCTATAGATGGGTTGAATATTGTTTTAACCATTGATCAGGTTATTCAGCATTTTACTGAAAAAGCAGTAGAAGACGCTATGGAAAAATATAACGCCAAGAAGGTGTACGCCATTGTAATGGATCCAAACACTGGAGAGGTATTGGCCATGGCCAATAAGCCTAATTTTGATCCCAATGAACCTCCCAGAGAATTAGGCTATGAGGGCATGCAGGATTATGTAAAAAACTTTGCAGCAAAGGATAGCATGGATCCAGGATCTACTTTTAAAGTAATTACCGCGGCTGCGGCCTTAGATTCAGGCGTTATGTCACTAAATAGTACATTTAATTGTCCGGGATATAGAATAATAGAGGGCAATGAGCGAATCAGATGCCATAAGGCTGGAGGGCATGGGCATCAAACCTTTGCTGAGGCAATAGAACATTCTTGTAACCCAGCCTTTGTGGATATGGCCTTAGCCCTTGGTAAAAACGAATTTTATAGCTACATAGAAGCTTTTGGATTCGGTCAAAAGACTGGTATAGATATAAATGGAGAGGCTCAGGGTATACTTATTCCGAGAGAGGCAGTAAAAAACTTGGATTTAGCTAGAATTGGATTTGGGCAGTCAATTTCAGTAACTCCCCTACAATTGATTGCTGCTACTGCTGCGGCTATAAATGGGGGGAATTATATGAGGCCCTATTTGGCCAAGGCCCTTACTGAGACCAAGATTGATCCCAAGACCGGTGAGGAATATGAGGAAATAGTTAAAACAATTGAACCTCAAAAAATACGTCAGGTTATATCAGAGGATACCTCAAAAAAAATAGCTCAACTGCTCCAGGGAGTTGTTGAAAATGGTAGCGGTTCTAACGCTTATATACCTGGATATAGGGTAGGAGGAAAAACGGGAACAGCTCAGAAGTATGGGGAAGATGGCAGGATCATTCAAGGTAGGCACATAGCCTCCTTTATAGGATTTGCACCAGCCGATGATCCACAGGTGATAGTACTGTTTGCCGTTGATGAACCTCAAGTAGCCGTAGACTTTGGTAGTGTAGTAGCTGCTCCCTATGTGCAGATGATATTAAAAGATACCTTGCCTTATCTTGGAGTGGAGCCTATTTTCGATGAGGAAACAGCGGAACTTAATAAAAAAGTAGAAGTTCCTGATGTTATTGGTAAGGAATTGGGAGAAGCCTATGCCATATTAGATGAGGCAGGGCTAAACTATCTTTCAGATAATTCAGGTACAATTGTAAAAGATCAGATGCCTAAACCAGGAGCCAAGGTTAAGGTAAATACTACCGTGTTATTATATGCGGAAGAAGAATCAAATCAAAATAGCACTGAAGAACAGGAAGAACAAGGGCAACAAGTAGAGGAAGGCATGGTTATAGTGCCCGATGTTATTAATAAGTCCATAAGGGAAGCTAATAACATACTGGTTTCTGAAGGATTGAAGCTAACAATAGAAGGCTCAGGGTTAGCTGTAGAGCAGGATCCACCTGCTGGTAGTGCAGTGGAACCTGGAACGGAAGTGACAGTAAAATTTGCCATACCTGATTAATAGACTTGCATTTTTTGAGTTTTAACTTTATTATTATAAGGCTATAATAGATATTATTGAGATATTGTGTTAGTTTGATAAGACAGTTATTGAACTAGCACAATAGATTATTTAACATATTATATGCAGTTATTGTAGAATATGAATTTGAAAGAGGATTTTTGATAATCTTGGAATAGGACGGGAAGCAAATGAAGCTAAAAGAACTGTTAAATGGAATAGATTATATAAAGATTGAAGGGGTACAGAATAGAGACATTGAAGCCATGTACTACGATTCAAGGGAGGTCACCCCAGATTCCTTATTTTTTTGTATTAAAGGACTAACCGTAGATGGACACGACTTTGCTCCTCAGGCTGTGGCCAAAGGAGCAAAGGTTTTAGTGTTAGAGAGAGATGTAGAGGTAGGGGAAGATATAACTAAGGTTTTTGTACCAGATACCAAAACTGCAATGGCATATATGGCCAAGAATTTTTATAGAAATCCTACCCAAAACATTAATTTCATAGGCGTAACTGGCACCAATGGAAAGACCACTGTTACATACCTAGTCAAATCAATATTAGAAAAAGCAGGACATAAAGTAGGCGTAATTGGTACCATAAGCAATATGATAGGAAATAGGAAAATACCTTCTAAATACACTACCCCTGAATCTCTAGAGCTACAAAAATTACTAAGAGAGATGGCTGATGAAAATGTAGATAGTGTGATTATGGAGGTATCATCTCATTCTTTAGCCCTGGGCAGGGTTGAAGGCTGTGAATATGATATTGGAGTATTTACCAATCTGTCTCAAGATCATTTGGATTTTCACGTCAATATGGAAGAATACCGAGATGCCAAGGCTAAACTTTTCACCCAGAGCAAATTAGCAATTATAAATGAAGATGATAAAAATGGTAGATGGATAAAGAAGGGAGTACCTACAAAGGTATGCACCTATGGGATATATAGAGATGCAGATATATATGTTAGGGAGCTGGAAATAACTGAAAGAGGGGTTGCTTTCCATCTACATACTCCAAAGGGCAGCATTCCCATCAATTTAGCAATACCAGGGATTTTTAGCATATATAATGGTCTAGCTGCTGCTAGTATATGCTATAATATGGGTATTTCCTTGGAAATCATTGCTCAAGGGTTACAGGAAATTAAAGGTGTAGATGGTCGATTTGAGCTATTAGATACTGGAACAGATTATTCCGTAATACTAGATTATGCCCATACTCCTGACGGGTTGGAGAATATTCTAAAGACAGCACAGGGATTTGCCAAGGGCAGAATAATAACCCTCTTTGGCTGTGGTGGTGATAGGGACCATGGCAAGAGGCCAATTATGGGTGAGATTGCCGGGAAATATTCCGATCTATGCATTATCACCTCTGATAATCCACGCAGCGAAGATCCAATGGACATTATTAGAGATATTGTGCCCGGCGTAGAAAAAACCGGCTGTTCCTACATCATAATCGAAAACCGTAGAGAGGCTATAGAATACGCTTTGGCTCATGCTCAAAGAGATGATATAGTAATACTTGCTGGAAAGGGCCATGAAACTTATCAAATATTAAAGGATAAGACCATACCCTTTGATGAAAAGCAAATTGTGGCGGAAATATTGGGAAGGGAGCATGTATAGGTGAAGGCCTTTACTATCAGACAAATTATTGAAGCAACAAAAGGGCAATTATTAACGAATTCTTCTATCAATTTGGATGCTGAGATAAATGGGGTTAGCACTGATACCAGAACCATCAAAAAGGGAGAGCTTTTTATTCCCTTAGTAGGAGAAATGTTCGACGGCCATTATTTCGTAGACGAAGCTATAGAAAAAGGCGCGTCTGCCGTTTTAATACATAGGGAGGATGCTAAATTTATGCCAGAGCTTTTTTCTGAAGTAGCAGTTGTTAAAGTAGCTGATACATTAAGAGCCCTTCAGGATTTGGCATCTTTCCAACGTAATCGATTTAATATACCAGTAGTGGCAGTTACTGGCAGCAATGGAAAGACAACAACCAAGGACATGATTGCTTTGGTGTTGTCTGAAAAATTCAAGGTTTTAAAAACTCAAGGTAATTTAAATAACGAAATTGGCTTACCTCTTACCCTGTTAGGACTTGAGGACAGCCATGAGGTTGCAGTAGTAGAGATGGGAATGAATCATCTAGGGGAGATTCATAGATTAGCTGAAATTGCCAGGCCTAATATAGGGGTAATTACCAATATAGGTGTATCCCATATTCAAAATCTTGGAACTAGGGAGAATATTTTAAAAGCTAAAATGGAAATTTTTGACTTCTTTACATCTGAAGATAAGGCCATATTAAATGGTGATGATGAATTTTTAAGTAAAATAGCTAATGAATTACCCTATCAAATTAAATACTATGGAACTAGTGATATAGCCAGCATAAAAGCTCAAGATATAAAACTTTTAGGTGAACAGGGTATTTCCTATAATCTAAATATAGAGGGAGAAATCCATCCTATGGAAATTCCTATCCCAGGTAAGCATAATGTATACAATAGTTTGGCTGCAGCAGCAGTGGGCAGTATTATGGGAATAGCCATGGCTGATATTGCTAAAAGCTTAAAATCTTATCGTCCAGGAAATATGAGGCTTAATATATTTACCACTGACTCCAATATAAAAGTCATTGATGATGTATATAATGCTAGTCCTGATTCCATGAAGGCTTCCATAGAGGTTCTTAAGGATTTGGGGCAGGGACGAAAGATAGCCATCTTAGGAGATATGCTTGAACTAGGAGATTATTCACAAAAGGGTCATACTGAGGTAGGTGAGGTTGTGGCCCATAAAGGTATTGATATTTTAATTACAGTAGGTCAAGAAAGCAAGTTTATTGGAACAGGGGCCAGTAGCTGTGGCATGGATAATCGAAATATCATCCATCTTGAATCTAATAAAGATGTAATAGAATATTTGGACACTTTAATAGAGCAAGGGGATAGAATATTAGTAAAAGGCTCACGAGGCATGAAAATGGAAGAGATAGTAGAATACTTAAGAAGTTGGGGCAACAGGCAATAAAGAGGAGGAAAATATCCAATGGATAGAATCATTTATTCAGTAATCATATCATTTGTGCTTACCTTGGCATTAGGTGTTGCCATTATCCCAATGCTGAGAAAGCTAAAGATAGGGCAGAATATTCGTGATGAGGGGCCTAAATCTCATTATTCTAAGTCAGGAACTCCTACCATGGGAGGTACTATGTTCATCATCTCCATTGTACTAGTTTCCTTAAGTCTGGCAATTAGAAGCTATGATTTTGTATTTGCTGCTGTATTATCTACTTTAGGCTTTGGAGCTATTGGATTTATAGATGATTTTATAAAGGTTTATATGAAACGATCTCTTGGACTTAAAGCCTATCAAAAAATTTTAGGACAGATCATAATATCTGTCTTGTTTGCCTTTTTTGCTTATAACAATATTGGGAGTAGTGTTTATATTCCCTTTGCTAATATAGAATGGGATTTGGGTTATTTTTATATACCTATCATGGTTTTTATAATACTAGGAACTGTTAATAGCGTTAATCTGACTGATGGACTAGATGGTTTGGCTTCAGGGGTAACTTTGATTGTATCAATGACTATGAGTATTATCGCTGCTTTTGCTGCCCATGCCATGGGGCAAGATGGGCAACTATATATAGCGGATAACTATAAAAATCTAGCTATTTTTTCTGCAGCTATGACCGGTGCCTGTCTTGGTTTTTTAAGGTTCAATGTTCATCCGGCTAAAGTTTTTATGGGTGATACTGGTTCAATGGCCTTAGGTGGAGGCGTAGTTGCGGTGATGATATTACTTAAACTGCCTCTGCTCCTTCCTATAATAGGTGGAGTTTATATGGCAGAATCCTTATCAGTAATTCTTCAGGTAATATCTTTTAAAAGCAGGGGTAAGCGAATCTTTAGAATGAGTCCCCTTCATCATCATTTTGAACTAGGAGGCATGCCTGAGACTAGAGTGGTAGCCATGTTTATGATTGCCACTGCACTGCTTTGTCTCATAGGCTTGTTGGCGGTATAGACAGGGGGAAAAACTATGAACTTTACAGATAAAAATATATTAGTTGTAGGTTTAGCTCGTAGCGGTTTAGCTGCAGCAAAAGCTTTGAAAGATTTGGGAGCTAATGTAATAGCCAATGATATAAAGAATAAATATAAGTTGGGAGAAGTATATCAAGAGCTAGACTCTATAGGGGTTGAGTGGGCATTAGAGGTTAGACCTGATGAATATTTAGATAGAGCAGATTTAGTAGTTATAAGCCCAGGCATTTCTATAGATTCCCCGTTTGTACGAAAGGCTATAAATATGGGAATAGAAGTCATCAGCGAGGTAGAATTAGCCTATCGCTTATGTAAAGCACCTATAGTGGCCATTACGGGAACTAACGGAAAAACTACTACTACTGCTTTAGTAGGAGAGATATTTAAGGCAGTACCTAGAGAAACCTATGTAGTAGGAAATATAGGCATTCCTTTTGCAAGTATTGCAAGGCAGGCCCAAGAGTCCCAGGTTGTAGTTGCAGAGGTTAGCAGCTTTCAACTGGAGGCTATGCCCACATTTCATCCTAGAGTAGCCGCTGTGTTAAATATTACTCCGGATCATTTAGACAGACATAAGACTATGGAGAATTATATTGATTTAAAGGCCGGCATCTTTAAAAACTCTACTCCATGGGATTGGGTCATATTAAATGCTGGTGATCCCTTAAGCGCTAGCCTGGCTCAAAGAGCAAAAGGGCAAGTTTTGTTCTTTAGCAGAACCCAAGTTTTATCAAGAGGAGCATGGGTGGAGGATGATTGGCTAGTTCTGGATGTAGGTCAAGGAAGGGAGACTGTATGTAGAACTAGGGATATTTTCATACCTGGACCTCACAACTTGGAAAATGCTTTGGCTGCTGCCTTAATAACCAGAGTTATGGGGGCTTCACCCAAAACTATTTCTGAGGTTTTAAAGGTTTTTCGCGGCGTAGAACACAGAATTGAGCTAGTGGATACTGTAGATGGAATTACCTTTTATAACGATTCAAAGGGCACAAATATAGATGCGGCTAAAAAAGCTATAGATTCTATGACTTCTCCTACGGTATTAATTGCAGGGGGATATGACAAAGGTAGCAGTTTTGAGCCTTTAATAGAGGCCTGTGGACAAATAGTTAGTCATATAGTGGTGCTGGGACAAACATCAGACAAAATAATAAAAGCTGCCAAGGACAAGGGCTTCCAAAATGTTTATAAAGTAGACAGTTTGGAGGAGGGGGTCAAAAAAGCCTTCAGTCTTGCACTGCCTGGTGGCAATGTCCTTCTTTCCCCTGCCTGTGCCAGCTGGGATATGTTTAAGGATTTTGAGGAAAGGGGAAGGGTGTTCAAAGAGGCTGTAAGGGTTCTCAAGGAGGAAAAAAGATGAAAAAAAAGCCCATGGATTACCCTATATTTATAACTACTATTATATTAGTATGTTTTGGAATTGTAATGGTGTTTAGTTCCAGCTTTTACATGGCTCAGCATAGTGAAAAAATCCAAGACAGCTACTACTTTCTAAAAACCCAATCTAGATGGGCAGTGATAGGGTTAATTGCAATGATACTAATGGCCAATTTTGACTATTGGAGACTGAAAAAGTATGCTAATCTTGCCCTTATTATTAGTATTGGCCTATTAATAGCAGTTTTGTTTTTTGGAGTTAATATCAACAATGCTAGACGTTGGTTTAATATAGCAGGAGTTAGTATACAACCCTCTGAGATTGCAAAGTTTGGCCTAATTGTATATTTGTCAGCAAGTATATCCAAAAATAAAGATCGTATAAAAAGGCCTATTAAAGGCTTTGGCTATTATCTCTTAATTACGGGAATTATATTCGTTCTTATATTTATGCAGCCCAATCTAAGCACTGCCAGCAGTATAGTAATGCTAGCCATGGTTATTCTATTTGTAGGTGGGGCAAAAATACTCCACTTTGGGGCAGTAGCTTGTGCGGGAATTGCAGGAATAGTAGCCTTGCTTCAGCGGGTGGACCCCAATGACTACAGGGTAAAGCGTTATTTGACCTTTTTAGATCCTTGGGCAGATCCCCTGGATGACGGTTTTCAGGTTATTCAATCCTTATATGCCTTAGGTTCCGGAGGGCTGTTTGGCATGGGATTGGGCAAGAGTAGGCAAAAGTATTTATTTCTTCCTTATGCAGAAACTGACTTTATATTTGCTATTATAGGTGAAGAGCTTGGATTTGTAGGGGCTTCCCTTGTTATAGTGTTATACTTAATACTAATATGGCGCGGAATAAGAATAGCACTCACCGCTCCTGATCTGTTTGGATGTCTATTGGCTACTGGTATTACTGCAGCAATTGGAATCCAAACCGTAATAAATATTGCAGTTGTAACTTCATCCATGCCTGCAACAGGCTTACCACTACCCTTTATTAGCGCAGGCGGCTCTTCTCTAGCTTTTTTTATGGCAAGTATAGGAGTTTTACTTAATATATCTAAATACTGTGAGAAGGCCTAGGACATATAATTGTAACACCTCTTTTTTGGAGTGCATATCATGATATGGGATTAAAGTTTCAAAGAGAGGTGTATACAATGGCAAAATATCTAATCACCGGAGGCAGTAAGCTGGAAGGCACTATCAGAGTAACAGGAGCCAAAAATTCTATTCTACCGATTCTAGCGGCTGCATTATTGACCACCAAACAGGTTGTAATAAATGATTGCCCTAGTTTAGCTGATATAGAAAAAGTTCTTGGTATTTTAAGAGCTGTTGGGTGTAAGGTTAAGCGCGAGAAAAGAACTCTGATCATAGATCCCTCTACTATAACCACCTGGGTAATCCCAGATGAGTATGTAAAACAAATTCGGTCTTCCATCATATTTTTGGGAGCCATGATTGCCAGGGCAGGGAAGGCTAGAGTTACATACCCGGGAGGATGTGAGATAGGACAAAGACCTATTGATTTGCATTTATATGGACTTAAGAGGTTGGGAATAAAAATCAATGATTCCCACGGCTATATTGAATGTGAAGCATCTAAAATGCTAGGTGCTGATATTCATTTGGATTATCCAAGTGTTGGTGCTACGGAGAATATAATCTTGGCAGCTACAGCTGCCCAAGGATATACCATAATTCGTAATGCAGCCAAGGAACCTGAAATAAAAGACTTGCAAGATTTTATAAATGCCATTGGAGGAAGGGTCAGTGGAGCTGGAACCAGCACCATAGTTGTGGAAGGCAGAAAGCCTAAAAATGGCACTGAGTATACAATTATTCCTGATCGGATAGTTGCAGGAACATATCTAACAGCTGGAGCTATAACCGGTGGGGATTTATTGGTAGAGAACGTGGTCTTAGATCATATTCAACCTATTATTGCTAAACTGAGGGAGTCAGGGGCAATTATAAAGGCTTCAGGAACATCTGTCCGTATTATAGGAAGGGAAAGACCATTACCAATATATCATACTACAACTCTACCCTATCCCGGTTTTCCCACGGATATGCAAGCTCAACTTATGAGTCTTCTATCAGTTGCAAGTGGAACCAGTGTTTTAGTAGAAACCATATTTGAAAATAGGTTTAAACATGTTCCAGAACTAATACGTTTGGGTGCCAACATTAGAACTGATGGAAAGACAGCAGTTATCCAAGGTGTAGAGAAGCTTATAGGTACAACGGTTTCCTCTTGGGATCTAAGAGGAGGTGCTGCATTGGTGCTGGCAGGTTTAAGAGCTGAAGGTGAAACTGTTGTAGAAAACATCCATCATATTGATCGCGGATATGAATGCCTAGAAGGCAATCTAAGGAGCGTTGGGGCTCAAATAGAAAGGTTAGAAGATTAGACAACAAAGACTGTAAGGGTAAAGCTAGAAAATGTATAGATCATTTTCTGGCTTATACCCTATGCATAAGGGATGGGGTGATTGGTTGAGAGGCTCAAAGAAAAAAAGATATATGTTCCTAATCCTTATTTTGTTTCTCGCAACTATTGGAATACTTTATCTCGGAACGGAAAGTTTTCAGATAAAAAAAATAACTGTTGTAGGAAATGAGAAAATTAAAAAAGAAGATATCATAAAGAGATCGGGCATATCATATAAGCAAAATATTTTAAAGTTGGACAAGGGCTTGGTAAAGGAAAGAATTGAGACCATACCATATCTGGAAGTAATGTCCATAAAACTCAGTTATCCTGATGAGGTTATTATTACAGTATACGAAAGAAAGACTGTTGCCATTATCCCATATCTAAACTCATACTTTATAATAGATAAAGACTGTAATATTGTGGAGATAACCGATGAGCTTGATGATATTGGCTATCCCTTGGTGCAGGATATGGAAATAAGAAGTTTCGTAGTGGGTAAAAAACTAGTAACAGAGGAAGAATATCAGGTAAAAGTTCTTTCTAGAATTTTAGAATCTATATACCAACTGGAACTTGAAAATCAAATATCTGAGATAATGATGGGTAATCCAGATGATATTGAACTAATATTGACAGAAGGTATAAGAACACGAATTGGACAAGCAATAGAAATGGATAAAAAACTAATTTGGTTAAAAAGTGATAAGCTAAAAGAGGTTTGTCAAGGCCTTACAGGAGGTATATTAGATTTAAGTGCTCCGTCAAAACCAGTATTTTATCCTGATGAAAGTTGAGGTGAATCTATGAAGAAACTCAATGGAGCTCAACTTGCTCTAACCTTGGTTAGCCTAATATTGGGTCTGGCGTTGGCTGCGCAATTTAAAAATGTTCAAAGAGTAGGAGGAAATGTTTCCAGGCAGAGAACTCAAGAACTAATAGAACAAATTAACAAATTAGGGCAAGATAATGAAGCTCTACAGAATCAAATTAAGGAATATGAGAACATTATAAGCAATTATGAAAATTCGTCAGAAAATGAGACCCTGATAAATGAATTGGAAAAAACTAAAAGTATTGCTGGATTACTTCCCATGGAAGGTCCTGGAGTAATTGTTACTGTCGACAATCTATATATCAACACCTGGGATGGAGGACAGCAAATAGTGCAAAATGTACACTATGATGATCTATTGAGATTGATTAATGAACTAAACGCTGCTGGCGCTGAAGCTATAGCTATCAACAACGAGAGAGTTATTTCTACAACTGAAATTCGAAATGCTGGTGATTATATTGTTATAAACACCAATAGACATTCCGTACCCTTTGAAATAAAAGCCATTGGTAATCCAGATAACCTTGAAGCAGCGCTAAAGCTTTTAGGTGGAGTAGTGGAAAACCTGAGTCAAATACTAGATATTAGGATCAGAGCAGAATCCAATATAACAATCCCGGGTTATGAAGGAACTATAAATTTTAAATATGCACAGCCTATACAGGACAAAAAGTCGTGAGGGATATGAATGAAAATTAAGAAAGAAGTTTGGGTATTAACCATGATAGGAGTATTGGCCGGTTTCTTTGTTGTGCGGGTCCTGGATGCTCAACATCCAGAAC
>JAAYKZ010000054.1 GCA_012522165.1 Clostridiales bacterium | reverse complement strand
GGATAAGCTTGAATATTTTAGTAACATTGGACAGCAACTACATTAAACCACTCAAGATAATGCTCTGGTCCCTATTTTTCAATAACAAAGGTGAAAAGTTTGATATATATCTTATGCATTCTTCTATAACTAAGAAAGAAATTGATGATTTACATAATTTTGTTTCCGCACATAATAACAGATTATTTGAAATAAGAATTCCTGCTAATACCTTTAAAAGTGCCCCTGTTGTCAAACATTATTCAGTAGAAATGTATTATAGACTTTTAGCATACAAATTTTTGCCTACTGAATTAGATAGAGTTTTATATCTAGACCCTGATATATTAGTTATTAATCCAATACGTGAACTCTATGATATGGATATAGAAGGTTATCTATATGCAGCCTCCTATCATAATAGAATCCCATTAAAGGTGATTAATGCTCTTAGGCTTAAAGCTTATGAGATGGAGGAGTATTTTAACTCTGGCGTATTATTAATGAATTTACCACTTCACAGGAATTATATAAAAGAACAAGATATATTCGATTATATTTCCAAGAATAAAAATAGGTTGCTTTTGCCTGATCAGGATGTTTTAAATGCCCTTTATAGTAAAAAAATTAAAAAACTTGACGAAATAGAATATAATTATGATGCACGTTTCTATTTATACTACAAACTACAAACTAATGGAAAAGTTAACATGGATTACATAATGCGCAATACTGTTATCTTGCATTTTTGCGGAAAAAATAAACCTTGGAATCCTGACTATAATGGCAATTTTAAATCTCTTTACAAACATTATGAGATATTAGCCTTGTATAGATAAATATTTTCCGTATTATTTTGGAAATTCGTGAAAATATTTTGGGAGGTAGATAAATGTGAGTTTTTTAGAATTAGCTAAGAAGAGATATTCAGTAAGGTCCTACAAAAATTTACCAGTTGAAAAGAAAAAAATTCTTAAGGTATTAGAAGCTGGAAGAATATCTCCATCTGCTTGTAATTTTCAGCCTAGATATTTTATAGTAATTGAGGACAATCAATTAAAGGAAAAAATTGCACAATGTTATCCTAGGCAATGGTTTAAGCAAGCACCGGTAATAATAGCAGTATGCGGTGATCATAGTGAATCCTGGAAGAGAGGAGACGGAAAGGATCACTGTGATATTGACGTGGCTATTGCTATAGACCATATGACTTTGGCTGCTGCAGATCTAGGTTTGGGTACCTGCTGGATATGTGCTTTTGATGCAAAGCTTTGTCATGAAATACTGGATTTGCCAGAACATATGGAAGTAATAGCTTTATTACCTTTGGGATATCCTGAAAAAGATGCTGATGCTGAGCGACACTCTAAAGCACGCAAGCCTTTAGATGAAATAGTAGGTTGGAATGGTTATGAGGAGTCGAAAGAAATCAATGTATAGTTTTATGAATGACTACAGTGAAGGAGCACATCCAAGGATACTGGAGCTGCTAAATAAATCGAATTATGATCAGAATGCAGGATATGGACAAGATGTTCATAGTGAAAAATCCAGAGAATATATTAGAAAACTAATAGGAAAAGAAAATGCTGATATCCATTTTATACCTGGAGGTACACTTACTAACCTTATAGTTGTTTCTGCTCTGTTAAGGCCGCACCAGTGTGTTATATCTGCTGATACCGGTCATATAAATGTTCATGAAACAGGCGCTATTGAAGCAACAGGGCATAAAGTAATAGCTGTTCCATCAGTGGAGGGTAAACTAAACCCAAAAGCAATTCACGAAGTTTTATACTATCACTCTGATGAACACATGGTACAGCCTGAAATGGTTTATATATCTAACTCAACAGAGTTGGGAACCATTTATTCTAAAGCTGAGTTAACTCATATTTCTAATATTTGCCGAGAAAAGGATTTGATCCTTTATCTTGATGGGGCCCGTATTGGTTCTGCTTTAATGTCTAAGTATAATGATTTGACCTTAAAAGATATAGCTGATCTAGTTGATGTGTTTTATATAGGTGGTACAAAAAATGGAGCATTGCTGGGAGAGGCCTTGGTCATATGTAATGAAAATCTACAAGAAGATTTTAGATATCTAATAAAGCAGAGAGGGGCACTTATGGCCAAAGGATTTGTTATGGGAATTCAATTTGAAGCATTATTCCAGGACGACTTATTCTTTAATCTTGCTGGCCATGCTAATAGAATGGCAGAGAAGATAGCTAATGCCTTAAAAGAATACGGCTACTCTTTTTATTCACCGCCATGCACCAATCAGCTATTTCCTATAATACCAAATCATATACTAGAATGCTTAGCAGCAAAATTTGATTTTTCTATATACAAAAGAATTGGACAAGATAGCAGTGTAATTAGGCTAGTTACATCTTGGGCAACTACTCAAAAAAGTGTGGATAGTCTAATAAAAGCATTATCTAAATTTGGAACTATATGATTGATAATTATAAAAGAGCTGTTGCTAATCTATTTAATCGAGTCAAGCAACAGCTCTTAATTATAATAAGTTTACAATTTTCGTTTAATAAAATCTAAAATTTCTGTATGCAACTCACGACTCCAAAATGATCCTTCATGGGGAGCATTTTCTACCCTTATCATTTCTGCATCATATCCGTTGTCTACAAGGGCTTTATACATCTTCTCACTTTGTTCATAGGGCACCAAAGTATCAGCATCTCCATGAATTAGCAGAAGTGGAGGATAATCCTTATCCTTTTCAATTATATGAAAAGGACTCATTTGTTTTAATAGATCTATATTTTCACTTAGTTGCCCTCCAACAAATCCGCCGAAATGTTCCTGAGCACTTGATAAGTCGGAATTGCTAGAAAGAAGTTCTGGTAGATCCGTAGGTCCAAAGCACTGTACAGCAACTGAAACACTATCTGAGTACTCAGCATATTCATGAGTTTTGTATCTAGGATCATCTCCCGTCATGGCAACTAGCATAGCAGTATTGCCTCCAGAAGATGTTCCCCAAAAACATACTCGATTTGGATCTATTCCATATTCATCAGCATGTTTACGCAAAAATCGAATTGCAGTTTTTGCATCCTGCAAGAAAGCAGGAGCAGGATATCCATCCTTAAAACTCCTGTGAGTAATTGTTGCTACCACATACCCATTTCTGGCATATTCAGCAAGCTGAGGGATTTCAAAGTTGACATTAGGAAAAGTCCAGCCACTACCCTGTAGAAAAACTATTAGAGGTCTTCGGGGTATTTGAGCTTCTTCATTATCTATGTTTTCACGCCAAGGTACCATGATCTGCATTTTAAGTTCCACTCCTGTAGCAGTAGAAAAAACCACATCGGGTATAAACATGGCTAGCCCTTCCAGGCTTGGATTGCTTTTTAGGGTTTTAATCTTAGGATAATCCATATTTTTCTCTCCCTTAATTTAATATTCTAACTCTATTGGTAATATATTCTTCATAAATTATGAGATTCCTTCCTAATAATATAACAATAAATCTTTACTTTCAAAAATTACTAAAGCGTGTCAATAACCTGTGAAAATGTCACCTAAAAAATCATGATTTTATTC
>JAAYKZ010000002.1 GCA_012522165.1 Clostridiales bacterium | reverse complement strand
GTATTATTGTGTTTTTGTCAACACTTTTTTTATAAATTTCCAAACCTAAAGCTAGTTATATTAATTAAATTTTTAGTTTTTAGAGAAAATAAAAACAAATAAAAAAAGGAAGGCTTGGCAATGAATATCAAAAAATATATAATAATAGTAGTAGTCATATTCTTTTTTTCTTTAGGGTTCACACTTGGATTAAAGCAGCAACTAAATAAAGAATATATAAGCCCTGAAGAAAAGCAATTAGAAAAAAATTATCAATTACAAGTAAGGAATGATTTTATGAATAGTAAAAATGTTTATGATTCCAAAACTAATTCAACCAACTCACCTGACCAGGAATATTATGAAAAAGCTGTAAAATTACATAACCAATATCCTGATACCTTTATTATGAAACATCAAATCCATGATAAAAGAATAGCCCTAACCTTTGATGACGGACCCGATGCAAAAACTACTATAAAGATTTTAGATATTCTTAAGCAATATAATATTCCTGCTACTTTCTTTGTGTTAGGTGAAAATGTAAAATCTTATCCTGCAGTAGTCAAAAGGATGATAGCTGAAGGTCATCAAGTGGCTAATCACAGCTGGTCTCATCTCCGACCTACAGATCTATCACTTGAAGATTTTATTGCAGAAATAGAACCTGCTGAAAAAATTCTGCAAAATTACAATAGTTCATCAGAACCTCTATACTATCGACCCCCTTACGGACTTGTGACACCGACACAAATAGAAGCTATGAAAGAAAAAGGATATAAAATTATTAGCTGGTCTATAGACTCCTTGGACTGGACTGAAGAGACAGAACCAGAAAAGATTCGAGATAAGGTAATATCTTCTGCTCATCCTGGCGCTATTGTACTCATGCACTGTGCAGGAGGTAATAATAATCGCATTGACACAGCAATAGCCTTGCCTGATATCATTGAATCTCTTAAAAGACAAGGCTATGAGTTTGCTACAGTTCATGATTTAATAAATGACAAGTAACTTAATTGGTTATCTCTATTCCTCCAAACATAACAAGACATTTAATGTTGAGTATAGGCTGATTTTCTGTACAATCAACTGAAAATTTTGCTTTATTTTCCCATGCTCCAAATATAGGTATACCTTTTACTACAACTTTCCAGTGCTCAGGCACCTTAATATCTATACCGCCAAAGGCAGCAGTTAATTCTAAAAAGGCACCTTCTTTAGACAACTCAGCTTCCCTAAAATCTAAATCAATACCACCGAAGACTGCCGTAGCTCTACCGCCTTTAAAATCTTTTGAAACGCATTTATTTTCTATCCCTGAAAATATAACAAAATGGTTGATGGTATTATGCTTATATTTTAAGATATTACCTGGTTTATACCCTCCAAAAAGTATGATTACACCTATAACAATTAAAAGTACAGGCCAAAAATACTTACCTGTATCACTGGGCAGTAGATCCAGAATTTTTAACTGAAAAAAAACTCCAATAAATATTAAGATAATACCTGATGAAGAAGAATAATATCTAGAAAAAAGTTGATTTGCCCCTATAATTATTAAAATAAGAGGCCAGTACATGGATATTAATGTACCAAACTCTACAATTCCTAGTCTATCCAATAGAAACAAAGCACCAAATGCAATGAGTAATATGCCTATAAATGTGCGACCACGCATGAATTAACCCCCTTATTCTTGATTCCTTATTTTCAATTAAATCCAGTTTATAGCAATCTAATAGTGAAGTCAATATTATTTATTACAAAAAAACCTCAAGGAAAAATCCTTGAGGTTTTAAAATATATTTGAATCCGGCAGCGACCTACTCTCCCAGGGGGTCACCCCCCAAGTACCATCGGCGCTGAAGGGCTTAACTTCTGTGTTCGGTATGAGAACAGGTGTTTCCCCTTCGCTATTGCCACCGGAAATTGTTAT
>JAAYKZ010000497.1 GCA_012522165.1 Clostridiales bacterium | reverse complement strand
CATGATTTTTCTCTTGTCGTTATTTCTAACTCGTTACTTAAAAAGCAAAATTATATCTCGAAAGTGACATTTTCATAGAATAAAATCATGATTTTTTAGGTGACATTTTCACAGGTTATTGACACTACTTTTTTTAAAAAATATTCTAAGGCCAGTTTTTGCCTTGAAATCAATACTAAGAGCTAATTTATTCATTTTTGCCCTTACCTTTAGCAGTCACGATCACCTCATTGTAATCTTTTGTAAATAAAGGAATTATACATGATTTTTTCCAACCATCATTTTTGGTTATTATATATTAGATTTGATTATACAACAGGTTTAATACATACAAAAGAGACATTAACAATTATATTATTGCAAATATTTACAAGTAATGATAATATAAAAAAGTCTATGAGTGGGGAATATAGTTTTTTAGAATATTGGGGGTATTATGATATGGAGTCATTTTTAGGGTTTATTGAGGTAATGAAAAAGGAATTAATAGTATTTTTTACCGCCGCTCTTCCTATTATAGAGCTTAAAGGAGCTATGCCCGTTGGGGTAGGCATGGGTCTAAGCCTTACTGAATCCTTTATAGCCTCTTATTTGGGCTCCATATTACCGGTACCCTTTTTATTATTTTTCTTAAAGCCTATTATGGCATTTTTAAGACGCACCAAGATACTGGCACCTATCGCTAATTGGATAGAAAGGCGTACGCAAAAGAAAGGGGAAAGCGTAAGAAAATATAGCTTATTAGGGCTCTTTATTTTTGTGGCAGTACCTCTTCCTACCACTGGAGTGTGGACAGGCTCTGCTATAGCGTCCTTTTTAGATATTAGGATAAAGCATGCATTCCCTGTTATAGCCCTGGGCAATCTAGTAGCTGGACTTATTATTATGGCCTTAACCTATCAGATATTCTAGGACAGTCATACCAGCTTATTACATTGACGCAATTTGTTTCATGTGTTATATTATTAGAAAAAAATAAATATAGTTTTCCTTATCAAGAGAGGTGGAGGGATGGGCCCTATGAAACCCGGCAACCAGTCCTGAGGACCAGGTGCCAATTCCCACAGAACAGTTAGTTCTGAGAGATGAGGGTATTTATTTGATATAAATAGCCCTCCTTTGCGAGGGTTTTTTCATTTATACTTTTTTGAATTTAAGGAGGACAAAAGAAGATGGGTAAAAGATTGTTTACCTCAGAATCGGTGACCGAGGGACATCCAGACAAGGTATGCGATCAGATTTCCGATGCTATACTGGATGCAATACTGGAGAAGGATCCTACAGCCAGGGTGGCCTGTGAAAGTGCTGTTACCACTGGATTGGTATTGGTAATGGGTGAGATTAGCACTAGGTGCTATGTAGATATACCAAAAATCGTTAGACAAACTGTAGCAGAGATTGGGTATACAAGGGCAAAGTATGGGTTTGATGCCGAAACCTGTGCTGTTCTAACTTCCATAGACGAGCAGTCTCCTGATATAGCCATGGGGGTGGATCTTCCCTTAGAAGCAAGAGAAGGCTTATATGAAGATGAGATTGAGGCAATAGGCGCAGGAGATCAGGGAATAATGTTTGGATTCGCCTGTAATGAAACTGAAGAACTTATGCCCCTTTCCATCTCTTTAGCTCATCAATTAACCCTAAAGCTGTCACAGGTGCGAAAAAGTGGAACCCTTCCATATCTAAGGCCTGATGGCAAATCCCAGGTGACAGTGGAGTATGATGGAGATAAAGTGGTCAGGGTGAACACCGTTGTTGTTTCAACCCAACACAGTGAAGATGTGGATCAAGAGACTCTTAAGAAGGACATTATAGAACATGTAATAAAGCCTGTTATACCTGAAGATTTACTAGATGAAAACACCAAGCTCCTTATAAATCCAACAGGCAGGTTTGTGGTAGGAGGTCCTCAAGGAGACTCTGGACTAACAGGGCGAAAGATTATTGTGGATACCTATGGAGGACACGGACGTCATGGCGGTGGAGCTTTTTCCGGAAAGGATCCAACAAAGGTAGACCGTTCTGCATCCTATGCTGCCAGGTATGTAGCCAAGAATATAGTAGCAGCTGGTCTGGCAGACAAATGTGAAATTGGATTAGCCTATGCTATTGGCGTAGCTAAACCGGTATCTATCTTAGTTGAGACCTTTGGCACTGGCAGAATATGCGATGAGGCTATCATAGAGCTAATAAATAGAAACTTTGACTTAAGGCCCGCAGCTATTATAAGGGATTTGGATCTAAGAAGGCCTATATATCGCCAGACAGCAGCCTATGGCCATTTTGGCAGAAAAGATATTGACCTTCCTTGGGAAAAGACCGACAAGGCTCAGCTGCTGAAAGAGCAAGCCAAAGAATACAAGTAAAGGCCCTAGCCCATAAATCACCTTTTTCTAAATTTGTGCGTATTATAAATCAGATCAATTAATCTGATTATGGGGAGTGAGGCTTATGTACTTACCTACATATATGGCCGTTTCACTTTGGATATTCGCACTATTTGGTATTGTATGCCTAATGATTAGGGTGATTATGGGGTATAGATGGAAAGGTCTAGGTGGGAAAGGCCGTTACAGTATAATTATTTCAGCCAGGAATCAGCAGGAAACTTTAGAAGGCCTTATTAGGGGCTTTATCTTAAAGTCAGGTATAAATGGACAAGAGGATGCCCTGTTTAGCGTAGTTTTGGTAGATGGGGACTCCTCTGATGATACTCCTGACATAATGCGCAGATTGGCTAATGAATACACTTTTGTAAAATTTATCAATCCTGATGAACTGCCCTCGTATTTAAAAGGGTTCTGGTATAAGGGAAGTTAAGTTGAGGGACTATAAAGACATATAAAGGGTTAAAGAATTTAGAGAAACAACAATATTAAGGATTAGAATATGTAAATGTATGGGAAATATAAAGGATTGAAAAATAAAAAAGCATAAAACACAAAGGATTGTTAAGAAATATATTATGAAAAGAATAAAAATATACAAGAGCAAGCTATACTTGGTTAATATTTTCATCGAATAAATAGCTACTAGCTTAAAAGAGATGTCGAGGAATTAGATCCTCGATTTTTTCTTTTTTGGCCCCTTTTTTATATGCTAAAAATGGTTGTACAACACAAAAGGCGAGGACCGGTCCTCCGTATGGAGGAAGTATATGTATTATCTATATAAGGAACTGGTAGATAAGGCAAGAAAAGGTGATAAAAGGGCTATGGAAGATTTATTGGATAAGCTTAAGCCTTTAATCTACTCAGCTATAAGACGCTTCAGTAAAGGAGTTGATACAGAGGATTTGTATCAGGAAGCTTGTGTTATTCTCCTAGAGTCAGTTAGGGATTTTGATGAGGAAAGAAAAGTTCCCTTTCTAGCATTCGCAAAAAGCAGGATACATTACGGAATCCACAATCTAACTAGAAAAAACACCTATGAGTTATCCCTGGATGAGCCATTATGGGAAGGGGATGGACAAACCCGATTGGATCAGTTGGAGGATACTGGTGATGCCATTGAGGATAGGATAGCTAGGATTGAGCTTGTAAAAAGCCTTAAAAATGCTATGGAGTGCTTAACTCAAAAGCAGAGGGAGGTTATTCTTGATCATTATTTTGGTGGCAAAAAGCTTAAGGAAATAGCAGTAGATAGGGGTGTTCACTACAAAACAGTACTTGGCCTAAAAAGTAGGGCTATTAGTGAACTGTATAAGCATCTTAAAGGTATTGTTTAAGAAAATTTATAAAAAGATATGTCCTTTTTAGCCATATCCCCTATCTATTAAGTGAAAGCCAAAGGCACACAGGCTTAATACACCAAGGAAAGGAGGGAACCATAATGGCTTTGGTGCTTAATCACTTAGACTCCCGTCTTCAAATTCAGCTACATCTTGGCGTTAATGAAGAAGGCAGGGACATTACCAGAACCAAGACCTTCAATCGTATCAAAAGCGATGTAAACGATGAGGACCTCTATGAAGTAGCTTCAGCTTTGGTAGACCTGCAGGAACATCCAGTAGTTGCCATCCGCAGGAGCTCCAATGTAGAGTACGATGAAGAATAAGGCCTAAAAAGCCTATAGGAAAGGGGGTGAAAAAGAGTGGATAAGATATTGCAGATGAACTTTAGAACAGGATTGGGCAGAAGCATGCGAATCACTTTAGAGGATCCCAGAGAGGATATAACCCCAGAAGACATTAAAAATGTCATGAATCTTATAATCTCCAAAGATATCTTCAACGTAGAAGGGGGATTGGAACAGATAGCCAGCGCCTATATAGTTACTACTCAAACACAGCAGGTGGTCTTTGAATAGGTGCTAAAAAAAAAGGGAGGTGCATGGCACCTCCTTTTATAATATCTCTTCACATAAGGGAACTTTCAAAAACTAAGTTGGAAAGGTGGTGAAACAATGGAACAGATGCTAGGATTGGTGGCTAACCTAGGTTTTCCCATTGTTGTATCAGTATACCTACTGGTACGCATTGAAAACCGCATGGAGAGCCTTACTGAATCCATACATCAATTGGCCAAGGCAGTAGCCACTTTAAAGCAATAGGGACAGATTTGTCCCTATTGACACGAACATATGTTCGGGTTATAATAATTGCAACGATATATTTTTACATATATGAATAAGAGAAGAAAGGGAGGGGGATATACGTGGAAAGAAAATGGAGGCGGGATATAAAAGGTTGGATAGATAAGGGGATATATGGTTTAGTGCCCATATACCACAAGGATGGTGGGAACTATACCAAGCTGATCTTTAAAAGTGATCCCCCTATTCTAGTAGAGAAACGGGTACAAAGGGTTATAGTAAGATTGGCAGCATTTTTTCAAAAGGATATAAGGCTTATTAGGCAGCAGGCTGGTGAAATCACAGGGCAGCGTAGTATGAATCCCTTACCAATCACTTTAGATATTATATTGGTCCCCTTTAAGATGCGAAAACCCATAGGCAAGGACGATGGAGCAGTGGGGTATATACTGAGCAGTGCAATTGAAAGAATTGTTCAAGCTAGGGATGGAGTCAGGCTTGTTTTAAAAAACGGACAGTATTGTAATATACTGGATACTTATCTAACCGCTAAGCATCACATTGGCTACGCCCATCAAATTTATTATCATCTATTGAAGGAGTCTGGCACAGAAAGCCTTAACTCTTATGGCTTATGTCGAGAGTGCGGTCAAGTATACCATCAGCCCGTAACCAAAGGAGATTTTATAGCATTATCTAGAAATATAGGCGAGTTGGTATCTAAGCTAGATGAGCTGGGAAAGAAATAACAAGGCAACTGGTGGTGCTATAGATGAAATTGAAGAGATAAAGAAGGAAATTAAACAAATAGGATAAAATAACTTAAAATTCTGTATTGACATACTATAACGAAATAATGTATAATCTCATACAATAAATTTATATATCCTATAAAGACTATGAACGAGAAAAGTAAACTTACCTAAGAACCTACAGCGAGTCGGAGATAGTGGGAGTCCGATGGGGAAAGGTTAGTTGAAGTTCTCTCGGGAGTTGCAAGCTGAAGGATTTTATCTGGTAGGCTTTGACGGTGGCCTTCGCCGTTATTGGAAGGGGGATATGGCATCTCTTATTAGGGATAAGTATCCTCATTGAGTGGACTATTTTTATAGTCAATTTAGGTGGTAACGCGGGAATAACCTCTCGTCCTATAGTTTAGGATGAGAGGTTTTTAGTTTATAAAGTTTTAATTTTTTTTGAAAGAGGGGGAAATAAAACCATGATAATAGTCATGAAACCGGGGGCGACCCAAAAACAAATTGAAGCCGTTGAAAAGCAATTGCAGGAGCTAGGCTTTCATACTCACCCCATATACGGTGAGGTAAAGACGGTTATAGGTGCTATTGGGGATAAGAGGATGGTTAAGGCTAACAACATAGTCCATATGGATGGCGTGGAAAACATAGTGCCTATAATGAGTCCTTACAAACTAGTTAGCCGTGAGCTAATCAACGAAAACACAATAATAGATATTGATGGAGTATCTATAGGAGGCAATGAGCTGGCTGTTATGGCTGGCCCCTGTGCTGTAGAGAGCGAAAAGCAGCTTATGGAGGTGGCAATAAAGGTTAAGGAAGCAGGAGCTAAAATCCTTAGAGGAGGAGCATATAAACCTAGAACTTCACCTTATTCTTTCCAAGGACTTGAAGAGGAAGGACTAAAGCTGTTGGCTAATGTAGGCAAGGAGACTGGTCTTAAAATAGTAACGGAGGTTGTAGACACAAGGGATGTGGAGCTGGTCAGCCAATATGCAGACATACTACAGATAGGGGCAAGAAGCATGCAAAACTTCAGACTCCTTAGCGAATGCGGCAAAGCTTCTAAGCCTGTACTACTAAAGCGGGGGCTATCTGCCACCATAGAGGAGTGGCTCATGGCAGCGGAATATATACTGTCCGCAGGCAATCCTAATGTCATCCTATGTGAAAGAGGAATTAGAACCTTTGAAACTGCTACTAGAAACACCTTGGACATAAATGCCATACCTGTAGTAAAGGAGCTCTCTCATCTACCTATAATAGTTGATCCCAGCCATGCCACTGGAAACTGGAGATGGGTAGAAGCAGTGGCCAAAGCCTCCATAGCAGCTGGTGCAGATGGACTTATGATAGAAGTTCATCCTGACCCCAGTAGTGCCTCCAGTGACGGACCACAATCATTAAAACCCGAAAAGTTTTCTGATCTAATGATGGGATTAAAGCCAATAGCCCAGGCTGTTAATCGTGTAATTTAAATTAAACTCTATTATTTATTTAATCATGGAGTTTAAATTAATGTAAGTAGTGCTAGCTCTATTATGGACCACTGTGCTAGTGTATACTTTAATGAAATTCATTATATGAATATAATGGCTATTGAATGTTTGCTTTACTCTTGATTTGGATTAAACTAGCCTAAGTTTTCCCAAAACAGTGGGAGCGGACACTTATCAATAGCCATTTTCTTTGTAAATGACAGCTCAATAAACTAGTACAACCAGTTAAATTAAGGTATGTAAAAGAATGCTGAAGATTAGATTTTATGATATAATTTTTATGCACAATATTGCACAATATAGGCATTTATATAGATATTTATTAGGATGTAAAAGTTTGTGGAGGGCTATTGATGGCTGAAGTTATTGGTGTTATAGAAGAAATAGTATTTAGAAATGAAGAAAACGGTTTTACAGTGCTAGATCTTGTTAATGAAGTTGACGGTACTTTGGTGACGGCCATAGGCAATATACCCTATGCTGTAGAAGGGGAGCGGGTAAGGATAACTGGCGAATGGTCTGTTCATCCCGATTATGGGGAGCAGATTAAGATAGAAAACTATGAAAGCGCTGTTCCTACAAGTCTAGAGAGCTTGGAGCGGTACTTGGCCTCAGGCCTAATTAAAGGAGTGGGACCTTCTACGGCAAAAAGATTAGTTGAACACTTTGGTCTGGACACATTGGATATTATTCAGTTTTATCCTGACCGGCTTACTGAAGTGCCTGGAATAGGTCCCAAAAAAGCTGAAACCATAGCAGCTTCCTTTTATGAGCAAAAGGAAGTCAGGGAAGTTATGCTGTTTTTGCAGTCTCATGGCATCTCCACCAACTTTGCTGTAAAAATTTATAAAATATATGGTGAACAAACTATTCCTATCTTAAAGGAAAATCCCTACCGCATGGCACAGGATGTAGTGGGTATTGGCTTTAAGACTGCAGATAAGATTGCCCGCAGTATGGGAATTGAATATGATTCTCCTTACAGGGTTATGGCAGGTACAAAGTATGTACTGTCTCAGGCTGCAAGCAACGGCCACACTTACCTTCCCAAAGAAGAGCTTATAACTAATGCAGCCAGCCTTCTTGGAGTAGATATTGAGCTAGTAGAAAACGCTATAGTATCCCTTGCCATTAACCAATCAATAACCTTAGAAGAGACGGAGGAGCATACTGCAGTATACCTTCAGCCCTTTTATGTAGCTGAAAACAATATAAGCAAAGCCCTTATAGAGCTGGCTATGACAGAAATGCCAATACCTGTGGACAATCTAGATAAGGTTCTTTATGACCTTCAAAAGCAGGAGCAGATAATCCTTGCCCATAATCAGAGGGAGGCTGTGATAGAATCCCTGCAAAACGGAGTTTTGGTTATAACAGGGGGACCAGGTACAGGTAAAACTACCACCATCAATTGTATAATAAAACTCTTTGAACAGCTGGATGCTGAAGTAATGCTGGCTGCACCTACTGGCAGGGCTGCCAAACGCTTATCAGAAACTACGGGACGGGAGGCAAAAACCATTCACCGCCTTTTAGAGTACGGCTATTCTGGAGATGGGGAGTTGGACTTTTTCCAAAAGGATGAAGATGATCCCTTAGATGCAGATGTGGTCATTGTTGATGAAATGTCCATGGTGGATGTCCTCCTTATGAACCATCTCCTAAAGGCCATTGTTCCTGGAACTAGATTAATATTGGTGGGAGACGTGGATCAGCTGCCCTCTGTAGGCCCAGGCAATGTGCTCAGGGATATTATAAATTCAGGACTAGTAAAGGTTATAAGGCTTACTGAGATCTTCCGTCAGGCACAGGAGAGCATGATTGTTCTAAATGCCCATCGTATCAATAGAGGTGAGTTTCCCCAGCTAAATGTCAGGGGTAAGGATTTCTTTTTAGATAGAAGGGAATCCCCTAAAGAGATTCTAGACACTATAGTGGATCTTATTTGTAGGCGTATACCGGGATTTGGCCCTTATCATCCAGTTAAGGATATACAAGTATTATCCCCCATGAAAAAAGGGCTGGTGGGAGTTAACAATTTAAACTCAGAGCTACAGAAAGTACTCAATCCACCAAAGCCTAGCAAAAAGGAAAAGGCTTCTAGGGATATGATATTTCGTGAAGGGGACAAGGTTATGCAGATAAAGAACAATTATAACCTCGGTTGGAAGCGCTACAGCCATGGTAAGGTAATAGAAGAAGGAGAAGGGGTATTTAACGGAGACGTTGGATATATTGAGTCCATAGATATTGAAGATAGGGAAATGACGGTAATCTTCGATGATGATAAGGTCGTTGTATACGATTTCACCCAATTGGATGAGCTGGAGCTGGCTTATGCTATATCAATCCATAAAAGTCAGGGCAGTGAATTCCCTGTAGTGGTCATTCCCATGGCTTGGGGACCGCCCATGCTTATGACCCGAAACCTTTTGTACACTGCTGTTACTAGAGCAAAAGAGATGGTAGTGCTGGTAGGCCGGGAGAGAACCATTCAAGCCATGGTTCAAAACAATCATATAAGCAATAGATATTCAGGGCTGGAGCGGCGGCTAAAGAGTCTTTTTACCAGCCTGGTAGTAGATGATAAATTCAATGTCTTTGGTGATATGGAGGATTGATATGAACCTGCAAGAGGCCTGGCAAGCCTTTTTGGATATTGTCTATCCAACAGATATAAGATGTTTTATATGCGGTGTAAGACGGGAGGATATGTTAAGCTACGGAGTGTGTGAGCTTTGCCAATCCAGGCTGCCTTTTATAGAACCTCCTGTATGCCCCAAATGCGGAAAAATGATGTTAATTGAGGATACCTTGTGCCTTGACTGTCAGGACATGGACTATGCTTTTTATAAGGGCATATCCATTTTTGAATTTAGCACTGAAGTGAAAGGGCTAATCCACCGATATAAATATAGTAGAGAAAAATATTTGTCCACTCCCATGATTCATTGGATGACAGAAGGTTTAAAAGTATACAAATGGGATTTTGACTTAATAGTACCAGTTCCCCTGCATCCTATTAGGGAAAGGCAAAGGGGATTTAATCAAGCAGAGCTGTTGGCTAGGGGACTGAGCAAAAATACAGGAGTTCCTCTAGTTAGCAAAGGCCTACTAAGGATAAAGAACACTCCTCAGCAAGCTAAGCTAGACAAAGAGCAAAGACAGAAAAACCTTCAAGGGGCTTTTGAAATAAGTGAAAGGCATAGAAGTTTAAAAACCTTTGAGAATATGACCATTTTATTGGTAGATGATGTTTATACCACAGGCAGTACTGCCCATCAGTGTGCAAGGGTGCTGCTGGCAGGGGGTGCTGAAAGAGTATACGTTATTACCTTGGCCACAGGATCTAATTTATAAAGGAGTGACAAAAATGGATATTAGGAATTGTAAACGTTGCGGGAAAATATTTCAATATAGAGGTAGTAAGTATTGCCCTAAATGTATGCTGGAATTAGATGAGATTTTTGTAAAGGTTAGAGACTATATCTATGAAAATCCCAATGCCACTGTGTTAGATGTATCTGAGGCAGTAGAAGTAGAAGAGGAAATTATACTAGAATTTTTAAAGCAAGGCAGGCTAGAGCTGTCATCTCCAGGTATTGATTATCTATGTGAGCGCTGTGAAAAACCCATTACTACAGGACGGTATTGTAATGACTGTATTAGGGAATTGGAGCAAGAGATGAAGAAGGGGATAGTAAGGGAAGGCTTGCCTTCTCCTAAGTCTTTGGGCAAGGACAGCAAGAGGATGTATACAGCAGAATTTCTAAAAAAAAGACGTAGATAATAAATTTATCCTAAACCTTTTATGCATTTGTGACGATATAATAATTGAAGACATATTTGGGAGGAATTTAACGTGAAAATTAATCCATCTCAAATAGCTAAGGCTATGGAGATATATATGGCTCAAAAATCCAAAGGAGTTCCTGCGGACAAAAAGAGCCAAAGCGAAATGGACGAAGTAGGGCTATCTGACACGGCACAAGCTTTTCAGGTAGCTTACAAAGCCGTACAAAAAAATGACGGTGTAAACATGGAAAAGGTTAATAGAATTAAAAAGCAGATAGAAGAAGGGCAATATAATATTAGTTCAATTGACCTAGCTCATAAGATGTTGGATTATATATTGTCCAAGAATAAGATTTGAGGGATACAGCATGGAAAAGCTATTGACGGATATTTTAGGCAGTTTAGAGCAGGAAAAAGAGATTTATAAAGAGCTTATTGACCTTTCCACCCGCAAAACCGACATTATTCTAAAAAAGAAGGTTGATGTGCTGGACAAGCTAGTGGATCT
>JAAYKZ010000496.1 GCA_012522165.1 Clostridiales bacterium | reverse complement strand
GTAAAAAGTATGGTAATGCAGTATCATCACTTCCATATAATGAGCAAATTTTTAGGATAAAGGATGAGATTTCAACCTGTGAATATATCCCGAGAGAAACATTGAGAAGAGTGTCCACACCTCAAGCTTATAAATATGGAAAATTATTATGGGCTTATAAAGAAGCTTTTGCTAAAGGAATTGGTATTCATGGATCTTCTTATACCAACACAATGATGGTTGATTTAGGTGAAACCCTCTACTTTGCAGCTGGTTCAGAAAAAAACATTAAGCTTACAACCAAGGATGATTTGGAAATATTTAAAGCTTATCTCAAATTAGAAAAGGATACGTGGTTAAAATGATGATACAGAACAATAAGATATATAAAGATGATATACAGACTATAGCTAATATCAATATACCATGGAATAGGTTAAAAAATAAAAGAATATTAATATCTGGTGCTAGTGGCATGATTGGTAGTTTTCTTATCGATGTTATAATGTATCGTAATGAGCATTTTAATGATAATTGTACTGTTATTGCATTAGGGCGAGATATAGCTAAAGCCCAAGCAAGATTCAGTCCATATTGGGATTCGGATCTTTTTTCATTTATTTCACATGATATTAATGAGCCTTTATCCGATATTGGAAATATTGACTTTATAATTCATGCAGCTAGCAATACCCATCCAGTAGCATATGCTACGGACCCAGTAGGAACAATGACGACTAATATTATGGGAACATATAACTTGCTAAATTATGCAGTGAAACATAAGACGGAAAGATTTCTTTTTACATCTAGTGTGGAGGTTTATGGAGAAAATAGAGGTGACGTGGAGAAATTTGATGAATCTTATTGCGGTTATATAGATTGTAATACACTCCGTGCCGGATATCCTGAGAGTAAAAGAGCAGGAGAAGCTCTTTGTCAAGCGTTTATAAAGCAATATGGCTTGGATGTGGTTATTGGCAGGCTTTCGCGTACCTACGGACCAACTATGCTTAAAACAGATACAAAAGCTATTTCCCAGTTTATCAAAAGGGGAGTAGAAAAAAAAGATGTAGTTTTAAAGAGTGAAGGAACTCAATTCTATTCCTATTCTTATGTTGCAGATGCTGTTTCTGGTGTCCTAACGATACTTCTAAAGGGAGAGTGTGGACAAGCATATAATATATCTGACCAGGCTTCTGATATAACTTTGAAGGAATTGGCAAAGATTATAGCAGAATTTGTAGGTAAAGATGTAGTTTTTGAATTACCAGATGAGACGGAAAAAGCTGGATATTCTAAAGCAACTAAGGCAGTATTAGATTCAACAAAACTGCAGAAGCTAGGATGGGAATCTAAATACGATATAAAGGATGGAATATCTAGGACTATTGAAATACTGTCGCAAATTAAGTAATGGATTTTAATTCTTGATTGTGCAATAATATAAACAGTGTTTGTACCTGCTTTAAAGGAAGTGTTTGATATGTGCGAAATTTTTGATTTAAGAAATGCTTCAGATGAGCAAATAAAGATGTTACAATCAAAAGCATTGGAAATATTGGTATACTTCAGAGATTTCTGTGAAAAATACAATTTAACCTTTTATTTGTGTGGTGGATGTTGTATTGGTGCAATACGTCATAAAGGATTTATTCCATGGGATGATGATATAGATGTCTTTATGCCACGGGAAGACTATGAAAAATTAGGAGATCTATGGAATAAATACGCTGATACTGATAGGTATTCATTTTGTAGATCTAATAAAGAAACTAATTATCGTCATTTAGGAGCATCTATAAGGGATAATAACACAACTTTTATCAATAAACATAGTAAAAATCTAGATATAAATCATGGAATAGCTCTTGAAATATTACCTCTAGATGGTTGTCCAGATAATAAAATGAAACGGATAAAGCAAATATTTTTTGCTATGTTATTTTCTTTGTTTAACGCACAAAGATTACCTAACAATCAAGGCAAATTTATCAGGATAATGTCGAAAATAATTTTATCAATAGTCCGTTCTCAAAAATTAAGGTACTGGATATGGAGCTATTCTGAAAAACAGATGACAAAATATAAAATTGAAGATTGTAACTATATAACGGAATTGGTTACGGGATTTCGTTATATGAAAAACAAATATCCTAAGTGTATATTTGAGAAGGCTATATACAAAGAATTTGAGGGCTATAAGATGCCTGTGCCTATAGGATATGATGAATATCTAAAAATGGCTTTTGGGGATTATATGAAATTACCTCCTCAAGAGCAACGTGTCCCTAGACATGATACCGTGTATATTAATGTTAAGGAAAGTTATAAAAAGTTTAAAGGTATATACTATGGAGTCAAAGAAAAATAGGTGATAGGATGTCTGATGATATAACTGTGGGACAAATAGATAACAATGTGAAGCTTCGTGATTTACAGCTAAAATGTTTAGAGATTCTTTTATATTTTAAAGATTTTTGTGAAAAGCATAATCTGCGATTCTTTTTATGCGGTGGAGCATGTATTGGTGCAATACGTCATAAAGGCTTTATCCCATGGGATGATGATATTGATGTATTTATGCCACGGGAAGACTATGAAAAACTTGGAGATTTGTGGAATAAATATGCCGATACTGAGAGATATGAATACTGTCGTACAAATAAGGATAAATCTTATGAAACCATGCTGACCCAAATTGCTGACAACAATACTACTTTTATCAAAAGTAATTTAGCTCAATATGATATTAACCATGGGGTAAAACTTGAGATTATCCCTTTGGATGGAGCTCCTAATTCAAAAATAAAGAGAAAAATACAGATAATGTGGGCCCTTGTCTTTTGTCTATTTAACAGACAATGGGCACCAAAAAATAAAGGTAAAGTGGCTGAAATCATAGGGCGCATTTTACTTTTGATATTTAGAGGTCCTAAAATAAGGTACAAGCTATGGCGGTTTGCTGAAAAGCAAATGACAAAATATCCTGTTGATGAAAATACAAAATACATGACGGAATTATGTGTCAACTTTAAATATGTAAAAAACCTATATCCAAAGGAAATCTTTGAAAGAGCAGTATATAAGGAATTTGAAGGGCATCTAATGCCGGTTCCTGTTGGCTATGATAAATATTTAAGAATGGCTTTTGGGGATTATATGCAATTGCCTCCTGAGGATGATAGGATACCAAAACATGAGGCAGTATTTGTAGATTTGAACAATAGTTATAAAAAATATAAAGGAATATATTATTGTACAGATAGTTAGTTGGACCATACATATTTGAATTTATAAGATAGTAAATTTTTAAATAGCACATGGAATGGTACCATATCATGTGCTATATTTAAGTAGGGGAGAGATAAGTTAATTATTTCTATATTTGAATATTAGAAGTAAAGAGGCTTTATTATGGATGATATGACAATTAATGTTTTGCATTTAAAAAAAAGTATTGGAAGCGACGGAGCAACTGAATCAATATTAAATATATATGAGCATTTAGATAGAGAAAAAATAAGATTTGATTTTCTTGTTTATAGTAGTGATGATAATAGAAATGTAAGAAGAATAACTGATTTAGGCGGCAAGGTGCATTATATTCCAATTGAAAAAACAAAAATAAAGTTTTTGAGAGTGTTTGATAGGGCTTTAGAATTATATAGGTTTCTAAAAGAGAATCCTTATAATGTATTGCATATTGACACTGATGATCCCTATAGAGCATTAGAATTGTTGATAGGCAAACTTGCTGGGGTTAAGGTAAGAATTATACATGCCCATGGTATAAGAAATGCTGAAAATAACAAGGGTGTTTCAACTATAAAAAGGATAGTTCAAGATATATGCAAAAAATTAATAAGTAGAACTGCTACGGATTTTTTTGCATGTTCTAGATCAGTGGCTGAGTGGATGTTTACTAGGAAGGTACTTGAGTCAGATAGATTACAAATAATAAGAAATGGTATTGGGGTTCATAATTTTGCATTTAATCATAAGG
>JAAYKZ010000495.1 GCA_012522165.1 Clostridiales bacterium | reverse complement strand
GGGATGATCCCAGTGGAGTATAGAAACAAAACAAAGGAAGAGATAGGAGTGTTAAAATGTCATTTGAGATAACATGGCTTGGTCAAGGAGGATATCTTTTCAATTTAGGAGATAAGGTATTATGTATAGATCCCTACCTGTCTAACTCTATGTATAATAACGGCAAATACAATAGACTTCTTCCTATTCCCATAGAGCCTAGAGAGCTTAAGGCAGATATGATTATATGCACCCATGACCATATAGACCATTTAGATGAAGCTACTATTTCAAAAACAAATATGAATGATATTTTGTACGCAGGTCCAGACAGTTGTCAACAACATTTTAGAGATATAGGTATACCTGTAGAAAATATTATCTCTTTAAATAGGGGTGAAACCTATGAATTAGGCCAAGCTAATATCCACGGAGTCTTTGCCAAACATACCCAGGACAGCATTGGAGTAGTTATAGACTATAGGGATGCACGGATTTATTTAACAGGGGACAGCCTCTACGACGAGAGATTGCTGGAAGTTAAGGATCTTAGTCCTAATATTTTGATATGCTGTATTAATGGCAGGCTAGGCAATATGACCTTTAAAGAAGCAGCTCAGCTGGCTATTAGCCTAGA
This sequence comes from Clostridiales bacterium, assembly GCA_012522165.1. Lineage (GTDB taxonomy): Bacteria > Bacillota > Clostridia > Caldicoprobacterales > UBA3941 > JAAYGY01. The sequence goes on along the minus strand of JAAYKZ010000495.1, from coordinate 6,647 downwards.
TGTAGAGATAGCCATTCCCAGTCACTATGGCTTGATTGCTGAAAATACTGAAGACCCCAGCAAATTTTTTGAATGCCTCAAGGGTACATCTATCCTAGGAATGGAGCTGGAACATGGTGTTAGTGTTAAAATTCCTTAGAATAATAAGAATAAAGACTTTTGATAAGGTCTTAAAAAATCTTTAATAGAAGGCTTATTAAGAATATATTGAAGAGGTAGTATTGTGAAGAAAGATACGCTAAACATCGGGTTGGTGGGATATAAGTTTATGGGAAAAGCTCATAGCAATGCCTTCAGAAAAGTAGGCATGTTTTTCGAGCCCAGTGTTAACATTGGCATGAAGGCCATCTGTGGACGTGATGAAGCATGGGTTAAGGAAGCTGTAGACCTATCTATAGAAAACAGACAATGGGTGGAGGTTGACAGCCTATAATCTTGCATTCTAAAAACCCTTTGAACTTATCTTGCCGTAAGCTCAGAGGGTTTTTTGATTTTGCTCTTTCAAATGGTCATTATGTTTATTTTGTGATAGTAATTGGACTGGGACAATAATTAATTTAAGAATTTTGTAAGAAACAAAGTAATGTTTTTGTAAGATAATTTATTTATGATAAGTTTAGGGCAGATGGTTTGTTATATCTTTTCTATGCTATAATCACTATATGTTTTATGAAAAGAGGTGGGATAAGGTTGGAAACTCCATGTATATTAGTGGTTGATGATGACAGGGAGATAGTAAAGGCCATAAGCATAAACCTAAAAAATGAAGGCTACAGGGTTGCAGAAGCTTATGATGGAATGCAGGCCCTTGAGGCTATATGTAGTCAGGATATTCATTTAATTCTCCTAGATATAATGATGCCTAGATTGGACGGTTTGTCAGCCACCATGAAAATTCGCCAGGAAAAGAATATTCCCATAATTATTTTGTCAGCAAAGTCGGAAGATTCCGATAAGATTTTAGGCTTGTCCATGGGAGCTGATGATTATGTAACTAAACCTTTTAATCCCATGGAGTTAATGGCCAGGGTCAAATCCCAACTTAGAAGGTATATGACCCTGGGAGATGTAAATATGAAGGATAAGAATAACACAGTGATAAGGACTGGGAGGTTAGCTTTTGATACTGAAACCCGCACTTTAACCGCAGACGGGAGTCCAGTCAGGCTGACGGCTACTGAAACCAAGATTGTGGAGCTGCTTATGAAAAACATGGGCCGCATCTTTCCGGCAGAGGAGATATATGAGCGAGTTTGGGGAGAGGTAGCCTATAGTGTAGAAAATACGGTGATGGTGCATATTCGTAGAATCCGTGAAAAGATAGAGATAAACCCAAGGGAGCCCGAATACTTAAAGGTGGTGTGGGGCATTGGATACAAAATCGAGAAAATCTAAAGCTTTCAAGTTCTGGCTGTGTTTCTTTTTAGGGATTAATATAATAGGCTTATGTATAATTGGGGGATTAGCAGTATTAAGCAGCTTTGAATTAGAGATGCTAGGCCGGGATATTAAGGAGACTCAAAGATTTAAACATAATATGGCCGTTAAATTTGATACCTTAGCCAGATATATAACCGATAGGGTAGAAACTGATAATTTACATTCAAGTGCAACGGCTGAAAATAGCCGAATTGCGGATATGTACTTGGCAGAGCTAGAAAATGAAGGGGAGAATTTGATCTACTTTGCTAGAAATCCTAAGACCAATAAGGTTATTACAAATTCAGCAATAGATCTTGGTATTACTACAAAAGGCCCTATATCCTTACCAGAGGAATACGATTTTTATATCTATTTTAATGGTGAGAAGTTTATAGGACAAAAAGATGGTAAACCTTTGGATATCTATACAGATAGGGAATATATAAATACTGCACTAAGGCCATATTTAGAAAGTCCAAATGACTATGTGGTAAGGTCAGGAGACCGAGAGATCTACTATGATATTCAGGATTGTCAAATTCTCTTAGCAGTAAACAAGGGAATAGTTGGAAACCCTTATGGTTATAGCTCCCTTTATGACCTGCAAAGACAGGCTGGTGTGGTTAGATGGGTGCTGATAGGGGGCTTTGCAGTATTTGCTATAGGTGTTGGACTGTTAATATTGTCTATAATAAAGCGGAGATATATAAAGGAATTTGAATATATGCTGGGCAAAATTCTAGGAAAGATATTTTTTGAATTTAAAGTACCAGTTCTTTTAATAGGTTCCTTGATTATATTATTAACAGTCCAACATTTTTTCCAATTAAGCTTAGTCTATACAGTTTTATTGGCTATAGCAAGTTTTTGGCTCTTATATATAATAAGAATAGATTTCAGAACCAATGGTGTTGGTGTTTTTACCAATAATATTATTAGTGCATTGATAAGGAAATACAAAGAATTTGAAAATAGACATCCCTTACAAAAGGCCTTGCTTTTAAGGTTTTATACTCTGGCGGGATTGGAAGTATTGCTGGTGGTATTAACCATAATATTTTTATTGATGATGGTTGCTAATAGAGAGGGAAGTTTGTTTATATTCTCTGTTGTATTTATGGCTTTAGGTGTTTATCTCTTTTATAGATATCTACGCAGATACACCAATACCGTAGATGATCTAGGAAAGATAATAGATCAAGCAGAACGCATAAGACAGGGTGATACTAGCACAAAACTTCAGTTAAGCCCAGATAGGGACCTCTTTAGCTTGGCTGAAAATCTAAATACCATCCAGGATGGTATAACAGAAGCCGTAGAAAGAAGTATTAAAAGTGAGCGGATGAAGGTAGAATTTATTACCAATATATCCCATGACTTAAAAACCCCCCTTACTTCCATTATTAGCTATGTGGACTTACTAATGAAGGAAAAGGAGTTACCCCTTCATGTCAAGGACTATATAAAGATATTGGCACAAAAATCTGAGAGATTGAAAATTCTTATTCAAGACTTGTTTGATTTATCTAAAGTTACAAGCGGGGAAATGGAGTTTGAGAAGAAGCCCATTGATCTAGGCAAGCTAATAGAACAGACATTGGCAGATTTGGATGATCGTATATCAGAATCCCAGCTTAAATTTAAAGTCAATATTCCAAACAGTCCAGTTCCCATAATAAGCGATGGCAATAAGCTGTACCGGGTATTTTTAAACCTCTTTCAAAATACCCTGAAATATTCATTGGCAGGTACTAGGGTTTATGTTGACCTAGTAACTGATGATAAAAAGGCCACTGTTACCATAAAAAACATTGCAAATTATGAAATGAATTTCAATGAAGAGGAGATTATTGAGCGATTTGTACGTGGAGATAAGGCGCGTTCCAGCGAGGGATCAGGTTTAGGGCTTGCTATAGCTCAAAGCTTTACCCAATCCTGCGGTGGAGATTTTGATATAGAGATAGATGGAGATCTTTTTAAGGTTATGCTTACCTTTGATATAAAAAGTCATAAAATTATTGAAAATGATGAGTTGAAATGATATGCTAGTTTTAGCATTTGGTAGAACATGCAATAAATGAGAATAAAGATTCATACTAATAATCATTACAGCATGAGGTGAAAAATTGTTAAAGAACAAAAATAAGCAAATAATTGCTGCAGATTTAGCATTATTTTTAGTGGCTCTTTTATGGGGTGGGGGCTTTGTAGCAGTTAAAGATGCCATAGGCAGTATTACTCCCTTTTATATGATTGCTATGCGGTTTGGGGTTGCTGGCCTGTTGATTTCAATTTTTTGTTGGCGCAGATTTAAGAATGTAAAGAAGCAGGATATAAAGATGGGAATATTTGTAGGCTTATTTTTATTTCTAGGATCTGCAGTTCAGACAATAGGAGCACAGTATACTACAGCGGGAAAACAGGCTTTTTTAACAGGTGTTAACGTGGTAATAGTGCCTTTTATTGAATGGATACTATATAAGGATAAATTGGATATATATTCTGTCTTAGCTTCTATACTGTGCTTGGTGGGTATAGGTTTTCTCACATTAAAGGGTAGTACGTCTATAAATATAGGAGATTTTTTAACTCTCATATGCGCTGTGCTTTTTGCAGCCCATATAACCCTACTAGGCCATCATGCTAAGAAAGTAGATACCATAGTATTATCTGTAATACAAATGTTAACCACATCGGTTTTGTCTTTAATATGTGCGTTGATATTTGAGCCTATTCCAAAGGCTTTTCCCTCTGACATCTATGGCTCAGTTTTATATATGATATTTTTTAGTACCATGCTGGCTTTTTCTATCCAGACCATAGCTCAGAGGTATACCCCAGCTAGCCATGCATCTATAATATTGTGCCTTGAATCAGTATTTGGGTCCATATTTGCTGTTATATTCCTTGGAGATGTCTTTACTCCTAGCATGATATTAGGATGTTTATTAATATTAGTAGGTATTATCACAGCTGAAACAAAGCTGAAATTTTTAGGTCAATGCAGGGATGTAGGCAAATATTTAAGGCAGAAATTTGTAGATATTTAATGGCAATTAATAATGATTAATGTATAACTATTAATATACTCATGTATAAAACTAAACCAGTAAATCAATAGGGATATGGAATCAAATTCCTAATATAGGGGGCTCTGAATAATATGAATATAATAGTGTTGGACTCAATAAATTTTAAAGTAGATATAGACAAATTACTTAAAAAACTTCACATGGATAGGGATAGTGAATATATAGATAATGTTTTAAGGCTAGCCCAAATTGCTAGTGAAATTGGAAGGCCTAAGGCCATGTACAAGGAGGCCATCATAGATGTAAAGGGCAAGGACTATATTGTAGCAGATGGCGTAAAATTCAGCAGTCATATTTTAAGAGCTAATCTTGATTCAGTAGATAGAATCTTTCCCTATGTGTGTACCTGCGGCCGGGAGTTAAGTGAATGGGCAGAATCCATAGATGATATGTTAGAGGAGTATTGGGTGGAGAGGATAATGGAGATGGCTCTTGATAGGGCTGTTGAGGCTTTTGAAATCCATATGGAAGCCAATTTTAAACCAGGGCCTATATCCAATATGAACCCTGGCTCAATTGAAGACTGGCCCATAAGCCAACAGCGAGAATTGTTTACTCTATTAGGTAGTCCCTATGAAAAAATAGGGGTGGAACTAACGGATAGCTATTTGATGCTGCCTATGAAGTCTGTATCAGGAATCCGTTTTTCTTCTGATATAGATTTTATTAACTGCCAGCTTTGTACAAGGGAAAGATGTGACAGGCGCAGAGCGGAATTTGATGAGTACCTGTATAAAAGATATAAAGAATAAATGCAGCCACGGTTTGGACTATCTCAATAGATTAATCCCGACAGCTCAATTCTATACATTAAAATTATTGGTAGGGAAGTGAAAATCTTATGATGCAGGATATAGCCAAGATATATTATTTATACCATAGTGGATTTGCGGTAAAAATCAAAGACAATCTGCTAATTTTTGATTATTACTCCCATGAGCCACAAGGAGGCCTTAGAGGGTTAGATAAGGGTACTGTTTCCCACCAGGATTTAAAGGAAGCAGAGAACATATTTGTTTTCGTATCTCATAGCCATGGGGACCATTACAATCCTATTATCTTTGAGTGGAATAAGATCAACAGCAATATTAAGTATTTTCTTAGCTTTGATATAGATGTGCCTCCTTTAGATATGGATTATCATAGTATGCATCCTTATCAAGAATACCAGGATGAATCTATATTTGTAAAAACATATGGTTCTACTGATTTAGGGGTATCCTTTATAGTAGAGATAGGTGGATTTAGGATTTTTCATGCAGGGGATTTAAATTGCTGGTACTGGTACTATGAATCAACTCCTGAGGAGTTGGAGGAGGATGAGAATAAGTTTTTAGTAGAATTGGATAAAATGAAGGATGAAAAAGTGGATATAGCCTTTTTCCCAGTGGATCCCAGGTTGCAGGAATACTATTATATGGGAGGCCAATACTTTATAAAAGCATTGAAGCCTAAACTATTTATACCTATGCATTTCGGGGATGAGTATAACATAACTAAAACTTTTGCTCAAAGGCTTGCTTTGCAGCCAACCCAAATAGTAGAATTATCCCATAGGGGACAAGAAATAGTATACAAAAAATAATAGGAAGGGAGAATATAAATGAAATTTAAGATTGCTCACACCAATTTTAATGTTTTAGACTTGGACAAAAGCATCGCTTTTTATAAGGAAGCATTGGGTCTGGAAGAGATTAGAAGAAATGAAGCAGAGGATGGAAGCTTTACCCTGGTGTTTATGGGGGATGGGACCACAGAGCATCAAGTAGAGCTTACATACCTCAGGGACAGAAAGGAACCCTATGATCTAGAAGATAATGAGATTCATTTGGCTTTTGTAGTAGATGATTTTGAGGCGGCCTATAATCACCACAAGGAAATGGGTTGCATCTGCTTTGAAAACAAAGATATGGGAATTTACTTTATAGAAGATCCCGATGGATACTGGATTGAAATAATTCCACAAAACAGATAAAAAGAGAGCAGAGTCGGTTAAACCGACTCTGCTTTTTGGCTATTACAACAACCCTTACTGCAACAGCCATTTTTATTTCCTCCGCGACAGCCACATCCCCCGCAAGCAAAAGACAGGTCAGCTGGGGTCTGACATCGAGGGCAGTGTGAATTTATATC
>JAAYKZ010000494.1 GCA_012522165.1 Clostridiales bacterium | reverse complement strand
CTAATATACAGTATTCCGTCATCCAGTAATCATAACCAGGATAACGTTCCATCGTTGCACGAACAAACTGGCGTATCTCTGTCATTTTTCCGGGGATATCGGCACCATAACTGTGAGAGGCAATAATCGGGGCAACCGCCTCCCTTATATAAGATAAATTGAATATATCCTTGATATTCTCGCAATATTTTCCCCCAAACTGCAATCCTCTTTCAATGCCTCCAGTGATCAGATTTTCGGCAACGTGTAGCATGAGATCGATATTCGCCAATGCCAAAGGATTATTGGTCTCATTAATAAGAATCTTTGCAGTTACGCCAGCCGCATCCAGTTCCTTTTTAATAGCCAGAACTGCCCGAATGGTGTCCTCATTGCTATACCGACAGCCCTCCTGCTTGGGTGTATCCCAAGGTACCTGTGGTTCATTGATTGGACTTATGTAGTCAAAGGGCAATCCCTTGTCCTGGAAATGTTTTAGAATATCTGCCAAGTAGCGGCCGAACTGCCTCTCAGCTCCATATTTTAAATTGGTAGTACCCGTTCGTTCATCACAAAGGGTGTGTCCATTCTCACAAAGCCATGCGGGGGGACTATTGACAAAGGCAGTGGTGCGTTCTACACCCATTTCCTTCGCACGCTGCATCAGCCACTGCTGTCCAGCATGCCGAGTCCAATCATAGGGTGCTCCTGGACCAATCTGAAAGCACTCTGTTCTCATCATCCAGTTTTCAATGAACTCCTTGTCATACCAGGCAGATCCATCGCCGATATTAAAACGGATGCAGCTGAGACCAGCTCCTGTTTGTCTGTCAAAAAGCAGACGGGCTATCTCATCCATATTTTCACTAGGTAGGCTTTCATAGGCCGGATCGACCCATCAACAGGCGGTGGCACCAAAATTGTCTACCTCCTTATATCGTTTATTACGATCAAATACAAGTTTTCTCATTCCACACTCTCCTTTAATATGTTAATGTAAATTTATTTATACCACATTACTATTAATTAGGATTCCTATTGTTCTACTGGTCTTATCTCTAAATAGTAATGCTCTATCATAGGGTCAAGCTCCACCTTAGTAATGGCTTGGGATAAATCAAAACCATAATTTTGATCAAGGATTTCGATATTATCTGTGGAGGTTAACTCTGCTGTCAGTCCATCAAACTGGAGGTTACTGCCTAATCGGGTTACCATGTCATAGCCCTGTATGCCTATCCTATCAGAGCCGGAGCAAGCAAAGTCAAAGCTTGGTTCTTTATGCATATCTGCCGTGATAAAAACATTTTCATGAGGGGGGACCATTACCTGGAATTCTAAGTAGAATACTCGTTGTAGACTCTTAGTTTCTAAGAGAATATCCTCCAATATTCCATATTGGTAGCGGTCTCGAACCGACTCGGAAAGCAAACCGTATTGATAGATAAACTCTGTCACAGCACCTAAAAACATCTCCTGGGACACGGCAAGAGAGTTTCCATCTCCATATTGCTCAAAGAAATTATCAATGATCTCCATCATTACCCTAGATAGAGTCTCCTCTTTCCTAATGACAGTTGCCGATACACCTTCAAGTTCATTGCCCCTTTCACAGGCACCATTTTTATATCCCTGAAGGGCATAATCTACTATATCATCGCCAATTACAACCAATAACTTTAATTGATTTCGGCTTCTGTTCTCATTGGGTACAAAATAGCTATATCTTCTAAAGCCTTCGGCACCAAATTCCCCACCCTCAAAACCATAAGTTAGAATGGTGGTTTTATCCGGATCAATGGTAAAGGATATGGCCTGTGTTGCAGCTTCGTATTCCATGGGGGCTTTAAAATCGGTAAAGGTATATACAGTTACCTGCTGTGATAGAACAGGGTATGGAGCAAAGGCCTGGCTTTGATAAGTGCCGTCTTGTAATAGTGTCTTGTAACCTTCCCAACTATCTAATTGTAAAATGTTGCTACTTCCATCTGGATCGTCTACACCATGGATACCGGTAAATTTACCGGAATAGCCGCCTGCGTATAGTGTGGGTGACAATTCCTGCCCATTTACAGTAATTATAGGAGTCAACTTCTTTAGGGCATCAAAGCTTCCGGCAAATGGGTAAATAGCTTTAATAGTTTTTTCTTCTGAAGAATAATTATTAAGGATATAACTATCCTTTACACTAGCACCCCAAATATGGAGGCTATCCTCATTTGGCAGAGAAAAATCATAGCTAATGTTACGGATGGCAGTTATGGTGTCATCTTCTTGGCTTAAGGTCAAAGGGAATACGGGTCCTGCATAAGACATGAAAACACTACCTTCATCATGCCCTGCACCGCCGCTTCCTGTATTTCCACCAAACGGAAGCAAATCCTGTAGTAGCAATGTCCCACCAATGCCCATGAACATGACTGCACAAGCAACAATGGCTGTCCATTTCTTCCAGCCAGCAGTCTTTCTTTGAAACCTTGCAGTTCTTGCTTCTTCAATATATTCATCACGAATATCGGTAATAGCATCGAATATTTTCTTTTCTTTCATAGTGAAATCCCCTCCATTTCAAGGGCCTTTTTTAGACTTTGCCGTAAACGATACAGACGCCCGGCTAATTTATTAGGTGATGTTATGCATTTTTTAGCAAGTTGATTGACAGAATCTCCAAACCAATAGCGGCGTAAGAAAAGTATACGATCATCTGGAGGCAGGGTGTCTAGCCAACAGTTAATTACCTCAACTAATTCCTTTGTTTGCATTTCGGTCTCTATAGTATCAGAATGGGGGATACAGTCTTGGAGCTCCGAAAGCAATAATTCGGCACCCTTGTAGCGTTTCTTAGCTCTTTGCTTATGCCAGCGATTAATAGAAAGATTGCGAGTGATTCGTCCAAGGTATGCACCTAGAAACTTGGGCTCGTTTGGAGGAATGGTATTCCATGCTTTGCTATAGGTATCATTAACAATTTCTTCACTATCCCAGTGGTTTGACAAAATATTAAAGGCAATCCCGTGGAGCATACGACCATATTTGTTGTGGGTTTCATTGATGGCAGTTTCAACACGGGCGTTGTAGAGCTGTATAATTTGCAGGTCATCCATATTTATCCTCCTTTCACTATAGGATAAAGGGCTTCACTTATATAGACAGGATTTTTATGGATATATTCGCTATTATATAAGATATTTGCTTATATTTCATCATTGATTTGAATACTGT
>JAAYKZ010000493.1 GCA_012522165.1 Clostridiales bacterium | reverse complement strand
TTAACACTTTTAATTATGCACTATTTATCAAGTTTTTTCAAGGGAAAAATATTTCTTAAAACTTAAATTATCGCAATCCTATTTTTCGACAAATGGGTATATAAAGACAATTAACTTTTTTGTATTACGGCTTAACCCCTCAAAATTGGACAAAAAGGTCTAATAACTCACTAAAACATAGTATCTCAAAGTAATCCTTTAACAAGCGGTCGCCATTGACATGGGGCCCCTGGGAGCATGGGTCAACCTCTTTGGGCGGACCCAGTGGAAAGGGATCCCAGGGCCGCGCCCGGTTAGGGTACCATACTCCCCTCCCCATGTAAATGGTATGCTGCGCCGACCTTATTGCTGTAGTTACACCCTCACTTCAATAGCTTTGACCGTGTTTTGGCTAACTGCTTTACTGTATTCAATAGGGGCTAACCCGTGAATGCTGCCATGGATTCTACGAGTATTGTAGAACCTCACAAACTCAGCAACTATTTCATAGGCCTCCGCATAACTACTGAATGAATGACGGTTGAGACATTCATCCTCAAGAATACTATGGTAGGACTCTATATGAGCATTAAGGTTAGGTGATTTATATGGTATTCTCTCATGCTCTATGCCATACCCCGAACAAGTATCGCCTAATATATGGCTGATTAATTGAGGGCCATTATCACTACGAATTACAGGCTTCTCCTTTGAGCCAAAGAGATCTCGCTTAAGCAGAGCCCTTTTCAAGGTGGTTACAGCATCTTGAGCAGTACAAGAAAGTCCCATATGATAATCTATAATACTACGATCAAAAACATCGATATAGGAAAGTATAAAGAAAAAGCGATCCTCTCCATGAATGAACCCGTATTTAATATCTACTTCCCACAGCATCTTGGATGCAGTAATGGTACGGTTTCTGGAAATTCTCTTTGGATGCTTTGGCTTTATTTTACGCTGAGGGCGAAGAATATCCAGTTCCTTGCATAATCGATATACCTTCTTCTTGTTAATAACAAGGTGCTTATACTTTCTAAGAGCTATGGTTAACTTCACATATCCGTAAGCGTAACCTTCATTTTCAATGAACTGAAGTAGCCATTCCTTAATCTGCTCATCAGCTATTTTACGGTCATCCTTTGTTCGTGAATATCCTGGAATAGGCCTGCCACCGCTTGGTTTTCTGTTCTTTCCTTTATTCTTAATACGGTAATAATAGGTAGAACGGCTTACTCCTACTATTGAAAGAACCCAGACAGCAGGATGACCCAGTGAGATATATTTATAAGCTATTTCAATTTTGTCAGTGAGTGAGGGTTGGTTTTTTTTAGTAGATCACGCAGTATTTGATTCTCGAGTTCCTTTTCACCTATTAGCTTCTTTAATTGCTCATTCTCGCTCTTTATCTGCTTTACTTCTGCAGCGTTTGTAGACGCTGGTATTTGTGCCCGCCCCTGTTTCTTCATTTCCCTCACCCACCTGCAAACCATATTGGAATTAAGTTCGTATCGTCTTGCAACGATAGATGTATTACCCGTTTCCATTGCTTCCTTTACGGCTTGAGCTTTGAATTCAGGTGTGTATTTCTTCCTTTGCATTTCGATGCTCCTCCTAACTTGAACTTATTGTAACATATTGTTGTTTACTGTCCAAGTTCGTTCAGGGGCTAAATAGGTTAGCCTACCTATAAGGAATTGAAACATATCTGCTGTTAGAGTGTGTGCCAGCTAAATTGCTTGGTTGTTAGCCTACCTATAAGGAATTGAAACACGTTGCAGAAACAACGTTGCAGAAACTCCCCGGAACGTTGTTAGCCTACCTATAAGGAATTGAAACGGATTGTAG
>JAAYKZ010000492.1 GCA_012522165.1 Clostridiales bacterium | reverse complement strand
ATGAATATAAGAATAGGAAATAATTCAGTCCTTATACCCGCATTGTAGAGAATAGTAAGAAAGCCATTTTCACCTACGGCTGATGATAGAGGTATATTGGTTTATATTGCTACAAATCCTATTGGCAGTAGAAGCATTGGTTCATATTCTTTCTTAATTGCTAGATAAATTAGGACCAACCCTACCAAAATCATTACTCCTTGCTGCCATGTAAAGCTTTGCAGACCTTCTAACAGTTTGTCCACTTTCATTCCCCCATTTATAATTAATTATTTATATAAAAAAGACTTTTGCCCAGTCAGATAGACTAGACAAAAGTCTTATCCTCAAATAAGAATTTGAAGTCTCGACCGGGTAATCAGTCACCGTATTGACGACCGAGACAATCGCACAAGGCGATGGATTACTCCCTTTTATCCTTCAGTATCATAGCCTATTATGTTTTCTTTTATCATAATAATATTCTTTACAAGCCTTGTCAATATATAAAAGAAAAGTCTTTAAGCTGTTCTTCCACAGCATCTATAATCTTTTGAATACCTGCAGCCTTTAATTTCTCTCTATATCTATTCACCGCTTCTACAGGATCTCCTGCCTTACCCAATAATATAGGTATTCCATATTGAGAATTAACCTTAATCACACTTTGGATTTCTTCCTCAACAGAGGTTGCATCAAAAGTGAATCCGCCATAAGGATCTTCTATTGATATATTCTCATAATAGTCTAATACCTCTTTTTGTTTAATATCTTTAAAAATCTGGCCCTGAGCACCATAAGTGAAAAGACCGTTAAATTCTTCGCTATCCATAATAAAATCTATCACCATTAGTGCACGCTCAACATTACGAGAATCTGAGTTAATACTTAAAAGGTTTTTTACCGCACTTTCCTTTATAACTTTCTGGTTTTTCTCTCCGAAACAGAAAAACCTATATTTCTGATCATTAAATCCATTGGAATAATCGAAGATGTTCCCAAATATGGAACCGTCCTTCCCCGACTCCAGACTATCTATTATAGTGCTATTGTCTGTTAGGGCCTCCTCCTGCCAATATCCCTTCTCAGCCCAATCCCTCATTTCCTTGGCAAACTCCATAAATTCATTGCTAAAAACAGGGTAGAGAATATCAGACATATTCTCCTTGGACTTTGAAACCAAATACAAGCTGGATTGAGGAATACCAGGCGCGGGAATCCAGTCAGGATTAAGATCAACTAGCATATCATAAAGGCTTATGGCACTATTCTCATTTATCACAATTGGTGTTATGTCTATTTCCTCTATTAATATAGTATCCATAAACTCTTTTATATCATCTAGGGACATTAAAGGTTCCATTTCATATTTCTCTAGCAAATCCCCTCTGTAGATAAGGCTATTTGCCCTATATTTAACCTCTTCAAGTGGTATTCCATATATCTTGCCCTTATACTTAGTATCATCCCATACATCAGGGCTAATATTTTCCCAGATGTTCTTAGCGTAGATAGGCAATAGCTCATCCAACTCTTTTAAATTCTCCTGCTCCACCAGCTTGAAATAACCTGGATTTGCTCTAGAACTAGCATATATAACATCATAGGTTTCCTTAGAGTTAAAGATTAGAGAATACTCTCTACCTATTTCGTCAAAAGGAATAAAGGTTATCTCAACATTGGTATTTATACTGTCTTTAAGTTCCTTGTTTAGCCTAGCTATGATATCCTTATAATCCATTATAGCTTCTGTAGATGAAGGTCCAATCAAAAGCATAGACAGCTTAACATATCTTGATGTATCAATTTGACCGTCAACTATTGGGGTAGAGCTTGTGGTAACAATACTACTGTTTAATACACTATAACCTAATACTACACCTACGAGTATTATTATAATAACCGTTAATGCACCCTTAGATTTTCTTCTAGATGTTCTAATCATTTTTTTCCCTCACTTTGATTAACCTGCCATATCTGTCTCCAATATTTCCTCAGGCTCAAGATTTCTGAACTGAGATCTGTATAAGCTAGCATAAATTCCGTCTTTCTCTAGTAGCGTATCATGAGTTCCTCTTTCCTCTATACCGTTCTCCGTCAGCACTAGTATTTCATCAGCATTCTTTATGGTAGAAAGTCTATGGGCTATAACCAAGGTAGTCCTTCCCTGAGATAAATTATCTAAGGCCTGCTGTATCCTAATCTCAGTCTCATTATCAAGAGCAGAAGTAGCTTCATCTAATATTAGAATAGGAGGATTTTTTAGAAATACTCTAGCAATTGATATTCTCTGTTTTTGTCCTCCTGACAACCTTACGCCCCTTTCACCCACATAAGTGTCATATCCTTCAGGTAAAGTCATAATAAAGTCGTGTATATTGGCTTTCTTGGCTGCTTCAATCATCTCTTCATGGCTTGCCTCTATATTGCCATATAAGATATTATCGCCAATAGTGCCCGCAAAGAGAAACACATCCTGTTGTACTATGCCTATATTCTCCCTTAAGGACTTTAGTGTGTATTCCTTTATATCACGGCCATCAATGGATATATAGCCTTCGTCCACCTCATAAAAACGGGGAATTAAATGACACAGGGTAGTCTTGCCTCCCCCTGAAGGCCCTACAATAGCATCAGTTTTTCCTGCCTCTATTTTTATATTGATATTTTTTAACACTCTCTCGTTATTATCATATGAAAAGCTTACATTATGAAACTCAATGTCTCCCTTTACATCCACCAATTTCTTAGCATCAGGAGCATCAGTTATATCTGGCTTTTCTTCCATAATCTCTACAAATCTTTCAACACCAGTCATGCCAGATTCAAACTGCTGAACAAAGTTAGACAGCTGACGAATTGGGGTCATAAATAGATTTATATACATAATAAAAGCCAATAGATCAGCAATATCTATAATATCTCTAAAGATCATGTAACCGCCTACTGCTATCACTATTGCGTTGAGCATTGCTGACATAAATTCTATGCCGGTGTGGAATAAGGCCATATGTTTATAAGCACCATACTTAGACCTACGGAATTTCTGATTTCCCTTGTTAAATTTCTGTATCTCATGCTCTTCATTAGCAAATGACTTTGATACACGAACCCCGGATATGCTGCTTTCCAATTGAGCGTTGATATCAGCTAACTTTACCCTCATATCCCTAAAGGCCTTATTCATCTCTTTCCGCCTGTCGATGCCATACCATACCATAAAAGGGATAAAGGCGTAGATCAAGAGGGTTAACCTCCACTCTATTCTTATTAGCATAAAGAAGGAACCTGTTAACATAACCAGAGATAGAAATAAATCTTCCGGGCCATGGTGAGCAAATTCTGCTATTTCAGCTAAGTCATTAACTATTCTAGACATTATGTGCCCTGTTCGGTTTTTATCAAAAAAGCTAAAGGATAGGGTCTGAAGATGAGAAAAGAGATCCCTTCGCATATCATATTCTATCCTTACACCTAAAATATGCCCCCAATAGTTGACAACATATTGTAATGCTGTTCTAACTACATACAAAAAGACCATTAATCCAATAAATAACCAAAATGTACTAATCTCCCTACTTGGGATAACCTTCTGCAATACTTGACGGGTAAGGGTAGGGAAGAAAAGGTCAACTCCCGAGATTATAAAAGCACAAGCTAAATCAATGATGAAAAGCTTCAGATGGGGCTTATAGTAGGGTATAAAATACCTAAGTGCTTTCCTGCTTTTACTCAAAAATCATTTCCCCTTTCAATAAATATAGCCAACATATTTACATACGAATACATACAAAGTATATTATAAGCCATTTTAATCAAAATGTCATTATAACAGACATGAGTTACCAAGAAAGCATCAAGCATCTATTTCTATAAGCAGCTCAATTTCAACAGGTACGTTTCCTGGAAGTGCATTAACACCAACCGCCGATCTGGCAGGGCATTTTTCCTCTCCGAATATTTGCATTAGCATTTCCGATGCTGCATTTGCTACTTGAGGCTGGCTATAAAAATCATCATGGCTGGCAACAAAAGCAAGCATTTTAACACAATCTTTAACCCGATTTAAATCACCCAAATCTCTATCTAAAACAGCTAATATATTCAACACACATCTTCTAGCTGCCTCTTGTGCCTCTTCTAGAGAAACATCTTCACCCACTTTCCCCTTGATAGGAGGCAAACCTTCTATATTTGGAAGACATCCTGATATATAAGCAAGATTTGTTCCAAATAGCTTTACCTGTTCATAGACTCCGGCCTTTGCTGGAGCAGGTGGCAGTTCAATATTTAGCTTTTTTAGATTATCATATACATTTATTTTTGCCATATTAAGCCCTCCGTTTATTTTATTGATTTTCCCTTTGAAGTGAACTCTTATCATTTTTTTCGATTAACTATAAAAAGAATTTCCAGCAAATATTGCTGCACTCATAATTTAATCCTGTTCTAGCTTGGCTTTACTTTCCAATCCTTCATTAGCCATTTTATATATAATACCACTATAATACATTAAACCAACAATATCTACACCTTTTACCAGCTTATTTTTTAGTGAATGTCAATATTGATTCCACAGATTTATGTAAGCATTACAATATAACCCCTCTTTTGGACTTTTCTTTGTATAGGTAGTCAAATAAAAAGGCCATCCATTATGGAAGACCTTTTTTATATACCTTATTACTTTATTGGTCATAATGTTAATAGCGTTTTTTCCAACTCTTTTATATCAGAAATTGGTGCTTGACAGGAATAGTTTTGACAGATATAGACTGTAGCTTTACCTTCTATTGGACCCTGTTCTTTAATATAGGGTACTAGTTCAAATAGATCTTGATCTTTTTCAGCCACATCGTTGAATATAATAACAGCCTCTGGCAGGAAAGATTTATGCACAATATTAAGCATTTTTTGCATATTGGTATCTCTGCTATCTCCAGCTAAAACTATCTCCTTTGTTGGATATAATCCCAATATAGCCGCCATTAGAAAATATGAGTGTGCTGAAGGATTTTTTTTGCACTATTGACGCAAATGCATTTAACTGGTTATAAGCTTTTTCCTCTAGATGATAATCACCAGTTATTCGAGCTAATCTCAGCATATTAAGGGCTGCCACGGAATTGCCTGAGGGAAGAGCACCATCATATACTTCTTTAGGTCTAGCTATTAATTTTTCCCCATCTTTTGCATATAAAAACAGCCCGCCATTTTCTTTGTCATGGAAGAGGTCTAACATATTTTTGTTAAACTCAATTGCCTTATGAAGATATTCAGCATCAAAGGTGGTTTGATATAACTCTATTAAGCCCCATACCAAAAAAGCATAATCATCAAGATAGGCTAGATAAGCTGCATCCCCATCCCTATATCTGGCTAACAATCTTCCATCCTCGTTGATTAGGTTTTCTAATATAAAATCTAATGCCTTCTGAGCTGCTTTCGTATACTGGGGTTTATTTAATACCCTTCCTACTATAGCCATAGCGGCTATCATAAGCCCATTCCAGGAAGTAAGTATTTTGTCATCTTTATGGGGATGCACACGTCTTTCCCGAGCTGCAAAAACTTTTTCCCGTAGAGGAGCAATAACCCCTTCATTTTCATGAGCTAAATTTTGTGTATGAATTCTATTGGGTATACTTTTCCCTTCAAAGTTTCCCTCAGGAGTAATACCATAATACTGGCAAAACCACTCTCCATCTTTCTGTCCAAGTATTTCCATTATCTCATCAGGAGACCATACATAGAATTTTCCCTTTATACCTTCTGAATCAGCATCTTCCGCCGAATAAAAACCTCCTTCAGGGTGAGTCAAGTCCAAATTAGTGTGTAAATTGCCTCGGTTGTTAAACAGCAGCCAGCCAGACACCCAATAACAATAAGCGTTTATGCCGTGAAAGCTAATGAGTTCATGGCATGTTTGGCTGATAGACGGGCCTTATCCCTTCCT
>JAAYKZ010000491.1 GCA_012522165.1 Clostridiales bacterium | reverse complement strand
ATAAAAATGAATATAAAATTAGTAGATGTAAAGCTATTTATTATTATAATTCTATTGCTTGCCTTAATTATGGTATCTGCCTGTGGACAATCTACCTCACAAAGTAGTAACAAACCCACCATAGCAGTGTCCATAGTTCCTCAAAGCACCTTTGTTAAAGAGGTGGCTGGAGATCTAGTAGACGTGGTGACTATGATTCCCCCTGGGAGTAGCCCAGAAACCTACTCAGCCACTCCCAATCAACTTAAAAGCTTTAGCCATGCTTCAATCTATTTTACAATAGGGATACCTTCGGAAGAAGCCAGCATATTACCAAAAGCCAAGGATTTCAACCCTGATTTAAAGATAGTGGATCTGGCAAAACATGTATCAGAAGTGTATCCGGATCTGGAAATAGCTCCTGGGGAAAGAGATCCTCATATTTGGCTGTCTCCTAAAAGGGTAAAGGTTATGATAGATGTGATAGCTGAGGAATTATCTAAGTTGGATCCTGAAAATAAGGATACATATAATAATAATGCCCAAAGATATAAGGAGCAACTGGATCAACTGGATACCAAAATAAGAGATTCCTTAACTGATTTAAAAATCAAAACCTTTATAGCCTATCATCCTGCTTTTGGATACTTTGCTGATGATTATGATCTTGAGATGATTGCTCTTGAAGAGGAAGGAAAGGAGGCTTCCCCCCAAACCTTTGAAAACATTGTTGATATGGCAAAAGAAAAAGGGATAAAGGTAATATTCTATCAAGCAGAAGTAGATAGTCGTCAAGCAGAAACCTTTGCCACGGAAATTGGAGGGAAAACTGAAAAAATTGCACCTCTAGCTCCTGACTATATAGAAAACCTGGAAAGGATGGCCAATACTTTTGCACAAGTAATGAAATGAAAGTGAGAATATATGAAAAGTAAAAATTTAGATAATCAATGGAAAAATGTTATTAATATAACCAATCTTACAGTATACTATCAAAATGTATGTGCCCTATATAATGTAAACCTAAAGGTAAAGGATAAGGAATTTTTAGGGATTATAGGCCCCAATGGTGGTGGGAAAAGTACCCTTCTTAAAGCTATTCTGGGCTTGATACCACCTAGTTCTGGAAAAGTTGAAGTATATGGAAAACCTGCCGCTAAAGCACAGGGCATCATGGGATATGTTCCTCAGTTTACAAGGTTTCATAGGGATTTCCCCATAACCGTAGAGGAAACAGTTCTAATGGGAAGGCTGTCAGGAAAAACACCTATATTTCATAAATATAGTAAAAAGGATATGGATATTGCCCATTCTCTGATGAACAAGCTAGAGATTTATCCCCTTCGCAAGCGACAAATTGGCCAACTCTCAGGAGGTCAGCTTCAAAGGGCCCTGATCGCAAGGGCTCTAGCTGTTGAACCAAAGATTTTGGTGCTGGATGAACCTACTGCCAGTTTAGACGCAGACTCAAAGTCCCATATTTACTCTATCTTAGAGGAGTTAAATAAGGATATGACCATAATTATGGTTACTCATGATATGAGTGCCATATCTTCTCATGTTCAATCTCTAGCATGCTTAAACAGAGAACTATATTATCATGGTCATTCCGAACTATCTGAGGAACTTATCCATCAGCTCTATGGATGTCCTATAGATCTTATCGCTCATGGCTTACCCCATAGAGTTTTAAAAGAGCATGGCAGTAATGGAGGTAATAATCTTGTTTGATTCCCTTTTTCAATATCAGTTTTTACAAAACGCCGTCATCAGCGCAATACTGGCCAGCATAGCCTGTGGAATCATAGGTTCAATTATTATAGAAAAAAGACTGGTTATGATGAGCGGTGGCATAGCCCATACTGCTTTTGGCGGTATAGGGCTTGGATATTTTCTAGGCATTGAGCCCATTATAGGTGCTCTATTTATCACCATATGTGCAGCCTTAGGAATTGCAACAATAAAACGCAAGACCACCATGAATACCGATATCCCTATTGGTATATTTTGGGCAGCAGGAATGAGCCTAGGTATACTCTTTATCGCTCTTACCCCTGGTTATCCCCCAGATATGACTACTTATCTTTTTGGAGATATACTAACAGTTTCCCGTGATAACCTATATGTCATAACCTTACTAGACGCTGTAGTAATACTGACTGTGGCCGCCCTTTATCATCCATTAAAAGCTTATCTTTTTGATGAAGAATTTTCCACAGTTATTGGTATCAAAACCACCTTTATTGAGTACCTATTATTTATATTAATAGCTTTAACTGTAGTAGTGGTGATACATGTAATAGGTATAATCCTAATAATGGCCCTACTTACAGCTCCCCCTGCTATAGCAAAACTTTTTACCAATAACCTAAAAAAACTTATGCTATATTCCAGCCTGCTAGGAATATTCTTTACATTGACTGGATTGTGGATATCATACACCCTAAATATACCCTCGGGCGCGGCTATAGCCTTATTTATAAGCCTAGTCTATGGAGTAGTATACATTGTAAAGGTGTTGGCAAAGCGCAGAATCCGCCATACCAGCTGATATTTAAAAGTTATATAAACATAATAATATAAAACATGGGGAGGTTAAAGCTGTCATTGGTAGAAGCTTTCCATCAAATCCTTCTGATTTATAACTAACAGTTTTTTTGCCTTATTTATTATATGAGCTTACCTACCTTTACACCCTCTAATATATTTGTATATTTATAGTCTTCAACTATTTCTATTAAGCTTTTTATTTCTTCTGTTATCATCTTATTCTTATGATAAACTATACTAAAGTATCTGTCCCACTCAGATCCTGTATTTTGTATTACGTATACT
>JAAYKZ010000490.1 GCA_012522165.1 Clostridiales bacterium | reverse complement strand
CTTTAATAAATATACAAAACAAAAGCTATATAATGTATAAAAACATATATTTACATTAGCTTTTA
Source organism: Clostridiales bacterium (assembly GCA_012522165.1). GTDB lineage: Bacteria > Bacillota > Clostridia > Caldicoprobacterales > UBA3941 > JAAYGY01. Next base: position 2,905 of record JAAYKZ010000490.1, on the reverse strand, counting down.
TTTTATACAACAATATAGTCCCTGTCAATAATGCATTATATTACTAGTCCTCTATGCCTATTTATAGCTGTTATGTTTCCTAAAGGTATATTCACTCTTTTCAACCTAGTCAAAAAATGATATAATATGCCAAATATTATTATTTTTTGGAGGGGATACATATGGAGTTTGGTGATGAATTTATCCAAAAGAGGTTAAAGTTTTTCGTCAATAACCCTTTCCTTTCTGCCGCCATATTTACAATAATTATTAGCTTGCTTTTAACCCTGATCTTAAGATTGAATATTGTGCAATTTATAGTTATGGCTATTATAATGACCGGTGTTTTTGAATTAATGGCCTATATCCTACTTAAAGATGCCAGCAATAAATTAGAATCGGTTACTTACATAATGCAGCGCATAAAAAATAAAGATCTTAGCCATAACTTGGATATTGACCAGTTTGAAGGATTAGAGTCTGTATCCATATCCTTTAATAATATGATAGATGAACTTCGCTCTATAATGGAATCCCTAAAAACCATATCCCTAGAATTGGTTCAAGCCTCAGATTTGCTAAACACCAACTCTGAAAGAATCAATGTTTCTATGGATGAAATGGCCACTGCTATGGATGACATAGCACATGGTGCTTCTGAACAAGCCAGTGAAGCTGAAAGAGGAGTTAACCTTATTACCAATCTATCAAATCAAATCGACCTTCTATCAAGGAATGCCACTGGAGTAGCAAAGGATTCAGAACATATGAGAGAGCTAAATACCCAAGGTTTAAAGACTGTTGAAACCTTAAGATCAGCTAATGAGCAAAGTGCCAATACCGCCGAGGAAGTTTTTCAGTTTATCAATTCATTCGTAGAGAAATCCAAAAATATCGGAGAATTTGTTACAACTATAAATAACATTGCAGAACAAACCAACCTTTTAGCCTTAAACGCAGCTATAGAAGCAGCAAGGGCAGGCGAGGCAGGCAGAGGATTTGCTGTAGTAGCTGATGAGATAAGAAAGCTTGCAGATAATAGTAAGCAAGCTACTGAGCAAGTAGAAGAAATAATGGAAGGTATTCTCAGGGAAGCTGACAATGCATCTTCTATGATAAATACTATGGGCGAAGTTGTAGAACGTCAAACTGAAGCAGTAGACAATACTACAAATATATTTAATGTTATAGCTAACAGTATAGAAAATATTATAAATAGCATTAAAGAGGTAACTGAATCCATTGCAGTTATGGAAGAAGATAAAGATGAAGTGACAAAAGCTATACAAAATATATCAGCTGTATCAGAGGAAGCAGCAGCTGCTAGCCAGGAAATTGCAGCAAATGCCCAAGAACAGAAAGCGTTAATGGACAAAATGGCCGCTTCTTCTAGAAACTTAAATCAACTGGCTCTTGAGCTTCGTCGATATGTTGAAGTATATAAGATATAAACCTTTAATTAATATACCGGGTGTAAAATTATACCCGGTATTTTTATACTTTTTTTAATTTGATGGTATTATATGCTCAAAACTGGATTCTAGAGTCCTTACAACATCTCCATCAATCTTATTATTCTTTACCTGATCCCATAGTATGTACATTGTTTGATCCTTGCTAAGACCACTTCTATAAGGCCTATCCTCCAATAAGGCGGCAGCAATATCTGCCACAGCTAGAATTCTAGATCCTTGATCCAGCTGATTTGCCTTTAATCGAAAAGGATAGCCACTACCGTCTAATTTTTCATGATGAAAGGCAGCCCAATTTCGAACATTGTTCATTGTATTCAATCGGTCAATCAAATAATATGTATAATAGGTATGCTGCCTGATAATTCTACTTTCCTCATCTGTTAAGTTACCTTCCTTATGCAAAATAGATGAAGGTATAGACAGTTTCCCTATATCATGAAGCTCTCCAGCTATCTCTAATAAAAATATATCTTTTTCTGTCATGTTTAGTGCTTTTCCTAACTTCTTAGCTATAAAGGCTACTCTTTTTGAATGAGTGGTAGTAAAAGGACTCTTCCTATCAACTATATCACCACATAAGTTGGCAAACTGGCGGATATCATTTTCATAAGCAATACTCTTTCTGCCAAATTTCTGCTGCCATATCCTGTAATGTACATACTGGTTATCTATATCCAGCCAAAAAGCTTCCTTTTCCCCTAGCTTTATAAAACAATCCACGATTTCAGGGTGAAACATGGAGCCAGAATAATTTTTGACTTTATTTATGATGTCCTTTGTCTGTGGGAGAATATAATGCCTGGAATCAATTAAAACATCCACCCTATCGGCCAGATTAATAATTTGAGCTTCTATTGGAACTATCTCATCATCTATTTTTTGTATATCTTCATATGAAGTATGATGATGCTTTACAACAGGCCTAATACCCTTTAGTAAATCTACTTTGCCTAAAAGTCTCTCTCCGTCGTTAGTATGCTTGATTAAGATATGCTGATCTACTATAAATTTCCTAGTTTCCTTCTTTTTTTCATCAGAATCAATGCCTATATCGTGCAAGAAACTAGCCAATACCAGGTTAAAGGCATCCTGACCTGGATATAACTCTTCAAATATTCGAAAAGCTATATAGGCTACTCTCTGGCCGTGATGATAAACCCCGTCTTCCATTAAGTCAACAGATTCAGAAAGCATATGTGCTAAGTTCAATAAATTCACCGATATAATTTTCTCATCATTTTCAATGTCAGTCATTTCAAAGGGACTTTCTAACATAACTTAATCTTCCTCCACTTAATATAAAAACATCTATACCCTTACCATAGAATACCATAAACATACATGAATATCTATACATTATTACAATAGGCTGAGTCAAGTCCAAAATAGTGTGTAAATTACCTCGGTTACAATATAGTTCCTTAATAAGTCAATAATCATAAGCGTTTATG
>JAAYKZ010000489.1 GCA_012522165.1 Clostridiales bacterium | reverse complement strand
GAATTATCTAGTATAATTTATATAATCTAATTTTATGAAAGCTAGCCGTTTTTGGCGGAAAAATTAAAAAATATAATATTTGTTGAGGTAATGTGTAATTAGCACATTATTTTTTTAAAATATATTTCGTTAAAAAAATGACAAATCTAAAAAAGTGTGTTACAATATTGATGATTTTTATAAAAAGCTAAGATATTAAAAATGATATTTAATTATTTTCCTTGAAGGAGGGGGCTAAATGTCAGATATAACTTTAGAGAATAAAGAGAAATTTGAAGCACTTCAAAAAGAAATTGACCAATGGAAAGGTAAAGAAGGTCCGCTTATGCCGGTTCTTCACAAAGCCCAGGAGATATTTGGCTGCTTATCTTTAGATGTACAGAAATATATATCCAAGGAGTTGGATATTCCAGTTAGCGATATCTACGGGGTTGCAACTTTCTATTCTCAATTTACTCTAAAACCTAAAGGTAAGTATAAGATAGGTGTATGCATGGGTACTGCCTGTTATGTAAAGGGATCTCAGGCTATTTTAGACGAACTAGTTAAGGAATTAGACATGAAGGTGGGAGATACCACCGATGATGGCTTATTTACTTTAGAGGCCACCAGATGCCTGGGAGCATGTGGACTGGCACCTATTATTATGATCAATGATGATGTATATGGGCGCTTAAAGCCTGAGGACATAAAAGAAATAGTTGCCAAGTATAAAGGATAATAATTATGCAGGATCTATCTCTACATTTGCTAGACCTGGTACAAAATTCTATAGCTGCTGAAGCTAATTTAATAGAAATAAGCATTGAAGAAGATGAGAAGAAAGACTGGCTTAGTATAGTGGTAGATGATAATGGCAAAGGAATGGACGAAGAGACTATTGAAAAGGCAGTGGATCCTTTTTACACTACTCGCACAACTCGAAAAGTGGGGCTAGGGTTACCGCTTTTTAGGGCTACTGCCCAAAGGTGCGGCGGAGACTTAAGAATTCAATCTATAGTAGGCAGAGGGACCAGAATACAAATTGAGTTGCAGCTTAAACATATTGATCGTCCGCCTTTTGGAAGAATGGAAGATACCATAGTTAGTCTAATTCTTTGCAATGCTGAGATAGATTTTGTATACAGTCATAAGACTAATTACGGCGAATTTATTCTAGACACTAGGGAGGTTCGGAAAATCATAGGAGAACTCCCTATTAACAATACTGAGGTAATTGCATGGATTCAATCCTATATTAGAGAAGGGCTCAATGAAATAAATGGAGGTGTCCTATAATGAAAACCTTAAAAGAGTTAGAAGAGATTAGACAGAGAACCTTAGAGGAAGTAAATCTAAGGAAGGATAGAAAAGGTACTAGAGTTGTGGTTGGAATGGCTACCTGTGGAATTTCAGCAGGGGCAAGACCAGTGCTTTTGGCTTTCGTAGAAGAGGTTAAAAAAAGAAATTTACAACATGTAACCGTTACCCAAACTGGCTGTATTGGTGTATGCCGATTAGAGCCAATAGTTGAAGTCTATATGCCCGGCCAAGAAAAGGTGACTTATGTAAATATGACACCTGAAAAGGTGCAGAGGGTAGTAGCAGAACATCTAGTAAACGGCCAAATAGTAAAAGAATTTACAATTGGGGCAGTAGAGAAGAAGGATTAATCAGTAAGGAGGTTGGAAAATATGGAACTTTATCGTTCTCATGTATTAGTTTGCGGGGGAACAGGTTGTCATTCCTCAGGCTCAGCAGATATAATTAGGCGTTTCAATAGTGAGTTAAAAGAGCATGGTATAGAAAAAGAAGTAAAGGTGGTACAGACCGGTTGTTTTGGGCTATGTGAAGTAGGTCCTGTTGTTATAGTTTATCCTGAAGGTGCATTTTACAGCAGAATCAAAGTAGATGACGTACCTGAGATTGTTGCGGAACATTTAGTAAAGGGAAGAATTGTAAAGCATCTTCTATACCATGATAGCATAGATGAAGATGAAGATATTAAATCTTTGGATGAAATACCATTCTATCAAAAACAAAAGAGAGTAGCTTTAAGAAACTGTGGTGTTATAAACCCAGAGAACATTGATGAATATATTGCCTTTGATGGATACAAGGCATTAGCTAAAGTACTGACAGAAATGACTCCTGAAGAGGTAATCGAAACCCTGAAAGCTTCAGGACTTAGAGGCCGAGGTGGCGCTGGTTTCCCAACAGGTTTGAAATGGGAGTTCACTTATAAGGCAAATGGAGATAAGAAATATGTAGCATGTAATGCTGACGAAGGGGACCCAGGAGCATTCATGGATCGAAGCATCTTAGAAGGTGATCCTCATTCAGTTATAGAAGCTATGACTATTGCTGGATATACCGTTGGTGCTGATCAAGGGTATATATACGTTCGTGCAGAGTATCCTATCGCTGTTAAGCGCCTAACCATAGCTATAGCTCAAGCTCGCGAATATGGATTACTAGGCAAAAATATTCTAGGTACAGATTTTAGTTTTGATTTAGAACTAAGGCTAGGTGCAGGAGCTTTTGTTTGTGGTGAGGAAACTGCTCTTATGGCTTCTGTGGAAGGATACAGGGGTGAACCAAGGCCTAGACCACCTTTCCCTGCTACAAAAGGTCTATTTGGTAAGCCTACCTTATTAAATAATGTAGAGACCTATGCCAATATTCCACAAATCATTTTAAATGGACCTGAATGGCTACAATCCATCGGTACTGAAAAGAGCAAAGGAACAAAGGTATTTGCCCTAGGTGGAAAGATTAATAACACCGGTTTGGTTGAAGTACCCATGGGAACAACTTTAAGAGAAATAATCTATGATGTAGGCGGAGGAATTCCTGGTGGTAAGAAGTTTAAAGCCGCACAGACTGGTGGCCCTTCAGGAGGTTGTATTCCTGCAGAGCATTTAGATACCCCTATTGACTACGATTCTCTAACTGCCATAGGTTCCATGATGGGTTCCGGTGGACTGGTTGTAATGGATGAAGATAACTGTATGGTTGACATTGCCAGGTTCTTCTTAGAGTTTACAGTTGATGAATCCTGTGGAAAATGTCCTCCATGTCGTATAGGTACCAAGAGAATGCTAGAACTATTAAACAAGATAGCTGAAGGAAAAGGTGAAGAAGGAGATATTGAGAAGTTAATAGAACTAGGCGAGGGCATCAAGATGGCATCCCTATGTGGTCTAGGACAGTCTGCACCCAATCCAGTGCTCAGCACTATAAGATATTTCCGAGACGAATATGAAGAGCATATTAGGGATAAGAAATGTAGAGCTGGAGTTTGCCAGGCACTTCTACAATACTTTATCTTGGAAGACAAGTGCAGAAGCTGTGGTCTTTGCGCTAAAGCTTGTCCTGCCAATGCAATCAGTGGACAAAGAAAACAACCCTATGTTATCAATCAAGAAACCTGCGTAAAATGTGGAGCTTGTATGGAAAAATGTCCTTTCGATGCTATAGTAAAAAGATAAGTTAGGACCAAAAAGGAGTGAAGAAGCATGGAAATGATTAAAGTTAAAATAGATGGCGTGGAAGTAGAAGTACCTGCTGGTTCAACAGCTTTGGAAGCTGCTAGAGCTGCCAATATCGATATTCCTACTCTATGCTATCTTAAGGATATAAATGAGATTGGTGCGTGTCGTATGTGCTTAGTGGAGGTAGAAGGGTCACGCTCCCTTCAAGCTTCCTGTGTATTTCCTGTTCAAGATGGGATGATTATAAGAACCAATACACCCAAGGTTAGGGCAGCTAGAAAGCTTAGCCTTGAGTTAATTCTCTCTAACCATGACAGAAAGTGCTTGACATGTGTAAGAAGCCAAAACTGTGAGCTACAAGATCTTGCTAAAAATCTTGGAATAGATGAAATACGTTTCGAAGGCGAGCGTTATGATAGGCCTGTAGATTCCTTCTCACCCTCTATTGTTAGGGATCCTAACAAATGTATTCTTTGCAGACGCTGTGTAGCTGTTTGCAGAAATGTTCAGGGAATTGGTGTAATCGGAGCTACCGAAAGAGGTTTCGACACTATGATCGAACCAGTATTTGATATGAGCATTAATGATGTGCCCTGCATTAACTGCGGACAGTGTATAGCAGCTTGTCCTGTAGGTGCATTGAGGGAAAAAGATGATACCGAAAAGGTATGGGATGCTTTACACAATCCTGACCTTCATGTTGTAGTACAGACTGCTCCAGCAGTTCGTGTAGCTTTAGGTGAAGAGTTTGGTATGGAAATGGGCACAAGAGTCACAGGAAAAATGGTTGCAGCTCTTAGAAGATTAGGTTTTGACAGAGTATTTGATACGGATTTTGCTGCAGACTTAACCATTATGGAAGAGGGAACCGAGCTACTAGGCAGAATCAAAAATGGCGGTAAGTTACCTATGATTACCTCCTGTAGCCCAGGCTGGATTAAGTATTGTGAACATTATTATCCAGAGTTTTTAGATAATCTATCCTCATGTAAATCTCCTCATGAGATGATGGGTGCTGTAGTTAAGACCTATTATGCTGAGAAGAACAATTGGGATCCTTCAAAGATATTTGTGGTATCCATTATGCCTTGTACTGCAAAGAAATTTGAGGCTCAACGCCCTGAGCTTAGCGCTTCAGGCTATCCTGATGTAGACGTAGTTTTAACTACTAGAGAGCTGGCACGAATGATAAAAGAAGCAGGTATGGACTTTACCAAACTTCCTGATGAAGAATTTGATCCTGCTCTTGGAGAATCTACAGGTGCCGGAGTTATCTTTGGTGCTACCGGTGGTGTTATGGAAGCCGCTCTTAGAACTGTTTATGAATTGGTTAATGGCCAACCAATGGAAAACATTGAGGTTCAGGCTGTTCGTGGAATCGAAGGAGTAAAAGAGGCCGAGATACAGCTTGGTGATATAACTGTCCGTGCAGCAGTAGCTCATGGAACAGCAAATGCAAAGACCTTGCTAGAAAAGGTAAAAGCCGGTGAAAAAGATTACCATTTCATAGAGATAATGGGATGTCCCGGAGGATGTGTAACTGGTGGCGGACAGCCTATTGTGAAGGCTAAGACATATATGGAAAAGGATCCTAAGGTAGAGAGAGCTAAAGCTATTTACCAAGAAGATAGAGATCTGCCCATTAGGAAATCCCATGAGAACCCAATGGTAAAGAAATTGTATGAAGAATACCTTGGTGAGCCCAATAGCAAAAAGGCTCATGACCTCCTCCATACTCACTATACTAAGAGAAGTCTATACTAATTTGGGGGTTAGAGGTTAGAAAGGATATTTTAAAGGAAAATGGTTTTGTGAAGATTCTTTCCAAAACCATTTTCCTATAAATCTTATTTAATTTACACAAACATCGTACCAGTATAATAAATTAGAATGCATTAATTATAAAAAAGGAACTCAAAAGAGGAGTTCTTTTTTTTATGTAGAAGATTGATAAAGGTTATTTAGTTGACTTTAATAAATGATAAAATTATAATGAGTAAGTAAGGCAAAAAGGAACATACGTTCATTCAACTGGGAGGTTTATTAATGGTTAAAACATATGATGCTAATGATATTAAAGTATTAAAGGGATTAGATGCAGTTAGGATGCGCCCCGGAATGTATATAGGAACCACAGGACCTAGAGGATTACATCATCTGTTATGGGAAATAGTAGATAATGCTATAGATGAAGCTGCTAATGGATTTGCTGATAAGATAGAAGTAACCTTATTTGATGATGGTAGCATAATGGTAGAGGATAATGGTAGGGGTATACCAGTAGATATGAACGAGGCTATGAAGATGTCAGGTGTGGAGGTAGTTTTTACACAGCTTCATGCTGGCGGCAAGTTCAATAATGAAAACTATAGTTATTCTGGAGGTTTGCACGGAGTAGGCGCTGCAGTAGTAAATGCTTTATCCAGATGGCTGGAGGTAGAGGTAAAAAGAGAGGGCAAAGTATACAGGCAGCGTTTTGAGAGCTATTATGACAAGAAAACTGAAAAAGTTGAGGCTGGTGCTGCAGTTACAGGGTTAGAAGAGGTGGATGTCACCAAGGAAACAGGGACTAAAATTCGGTTTTTGCCCGATGATAGAATTTTTGAGGATATTAGATTTAATATTGATACCATAGCAAAGCGGCTTAGAGAACTTGCTTTTTTAAATAGGGGTATTGAGATAGTCTTAAATGATTTAAGGCAGGTTAAAGAGGCAAACAATGATGAAAAATCATCTACTAGACAGGAGTATCTATACAGTGGTGGGTTAATAGACTTTGTAAAGTACATAAACGAAGATAGAACTGTTATCCATCCTGAAATAATTTTTTTGGAAGGTGAAAAAGACGGGATTACGGCCCAGATTGCTATTCAATACACTGATTCCTACACCGAAAGCATATTTTCCTATGTAAACAATATTCCTACCAGTGAAGGGGGTACCCATGAAACTGGATTTAAAACTGCTATAACTAAGGTGCTAAATGACTATGCTAGAAAGTTTAATTACTTAAAGGAAAGGGATAGCAATTTAAGTGGAGAGGATTTTCGAGAAGGTATGACCGCTATTATATCTGTTAGAATGCGCAATGTCCAATTTGAAGGTCAGACCAAAACCAAGCTAGGTAACTCCGAAGCTAGAACGGCTCTAGAGTCTATTGTAACAGATCAGTTAACATATTTTATAGAGAATACTACTAATGATCATGTTATAAAACTTATTATTGAAAAAGCTATTAAAGCTGCCAAGGTGAGAGAGGCAGCTAGAAGAGCCCGAGAGATAACCCGTAGGAAAAATAATCTAGAAGGTGCTCCTTTAGTGGGCAAGTTGGCTAGCTGTACCGGAAGAGATACCTCTATAAACGAACTTTTTATAGTAGAAGGGGACTCAGCAGGAGGCTCAGCAAAGCAGGCGCGGGATAGGCGATTCCAGGCTATTCTTCCACTGAGGGGAAAACCTTTAAACGTAGAAAAAAAACGTTTAGACCAGGTTCTTGCCAATGAAGAATTCTGCACTATAATTTCCGCTTTGGGTACAGGCATTGGAGAGGATTTTAATATTAAAAATCTTAAGTATGATAAAATTATAATCTTGTCTGATGCTGATCAGGACGGTGCCCATATTCGAGCAATACTGCTTACCTTCTTTTTTAGATATATGAAGGAGCTTATCACCGAGGGTCATGTCTATATTGGCCTGTCCCCGCTATATAAAATATCCAAAGGAAAAACCGTAGAATATGCCTATAACGATGATGAGCTTAAGGAAAAGATTAAGAAGATAGGTAAAGGATATGTGGTTCAAAGGTATAAGGGATTAGGAGAGATGAACCCAGAGCAATTATGGGAAACCACTATGAACCCTAAAAAACGTAGTATAGTTCAAGTAACCATAGAAGATGCTGCCCAAGCGGACAAGCTGGTTACCATATTGATGGGAGATAAGGTAGACCCAAGACGTGAATATATAAACACCTTTGCTAATTTCAATAAAATAGACGCTTTTCAAGAGATGGGGGTATAGTTTATGGCTAAAAGAGTAGATGAGTTTACACAAAACAAAGACTTAATCATACAAAAACCTTTAGAAGAGGTAATGCATGAATCTATAATGCCCTATGCAGAGTATATTATATTGGAGAGAGCTTTGCCTAGGGTAGAAGACGGATTAAAGCCGGTTCAGAGAAGAATTCTATATACTATGTATGAGCTGGGAGTAACTTCAGACAAGCCCCATAGAAAATCCGCTAGAATAGTGGGAGATTGTTTGGGTAAATACCATCCTCATGGGGATACATCGGTGTACGATGCCATGGTTAGAATGGCACAAGACTTTGTTATGAGAGCTCCACTGGTGGATGGACAAGGGAATTTTGGTTCTATAGATGGAGACGTTGCTGCAGCTATGCGTTATACTGAAGCAAGAATGACCCCCTTAGCTATAGAACTTTTAAGGGATATTAGCAAGGATACTGTTGATTTTAGTTTAAACTTTGATGATACCTTAAAGGAGCCTAATGTACTGCCTGGTCGTTTCCCCAATCTCTTGGTTAACGGAGCTTCTGGCATTGCCATAGGTGTTGCTACCAATATTCCTACTCATAATTTAGGAGAGGTTATAGATGGAGTAATACTGCAAATGGAAAATCCTTACATATCCCTTGATGAGCTGCTAAAGGTTATAAAGGGGCCTGACTTCCCTACAGGGGGCACTATTATAGGACAAGATGAAATACGAAAAGCTTATAGGACAGGCAAAGGCAGGATAATTGTTAGAGCTAAGGTAGATATTGAGAAGGCGTCAGGAGGCAAAAAATTATTAGTAATAAAAGAGCTGCCATATCAAGTAAATAAGGCTACTCTATTAGAAAAAATATTGAAGCTTAGCGAAGAGAAAAAGGGAGTCCTAACAGGTATTGCTGATATTAGAGATGAGTCGGATCGCAGTGGCATGCGTGCTGTCATTGAGGTTAAGAAAGATGGAGACGCTGAGAAAATTCTTAACTATTTATATAAATACTCAGATTTACAGGTAACCTTTGGAGCCAATATGGTAGCCATTGCCGATGGAAGACCCCAACAGTTAGGACTAAAGGAAATATTAGGTTACTATATTCAGCATCAAAAGAATGTAGTAACGCGAAGAGTTAAGTATGATCTAGACAAAGCTAAGGCTAGAGAACATATTCTAGAGGGACTTATGATAGCAATAAATAACATTGACAGGGTTATTGAAATAATACGGGGATCCAAAAATCCTAGTGTTGCTCGTAAAAATTTGATGAGGGAGTTTAAACTAACGGAAACTCAAGCACAAGCTATTTTGGACATGCGTCTTCAAAGGCTGACTAATCTGGAGATTATTACTCTAGAGAGGGAATACAAACAAGTAAAAAAGACAATAGAAAAATTGGAAGCTATATTAGGCTCAGAAAAACTTCTTATAAAACTAATAAAAAAGGAATTGCTAGAGATTAAAGAAAAGTACAGCACCCCAAGAAGAACTGAGATAATTAAAGACAGCTCTGAAGCAGAGATCAAGACTGAAGATTTGATCCATGTAGAAGAGTGCGTGATTGCCCTTACTCGAAATCAGGATATTAAAAGAGTGTCTCAAAAAGCCTTTAATCGATCCAGTAAGGATGTAGAGGTAGTAGAGACTCGTGAGATGGATTATATAGAATTTTTAGTTGAGTCTGAAACGGATCATAGGATATTGCTGCTAACAAATCAGGGTAACTGCTATAGTCTTAACGCTATAGAGATACCTGAAACCAAATGGCGAGATAAAGGAGTACAGCTGTCAAGCCTTATTAATGGTTTTGAAAGAACTGAGAAGATAGTAGCCCTTTTATCTGTAAAAGAATTCTCCCAAGATAGCTATATTCAATTCTATACAAGCCAAGGAATGATAAAGAAAACTTCTTTAGCTGAGTATGAGACAATAAGGACCAAAATTCAGGCCTGTGGCCTAAAGGAAAATGATGAAGTAATAGGCGCTGAACTAATATCTGAGGATAAAGAGGTAATGATAATTACTTCTCAGGGTATGAGTATTAGGTTTAATGGAAATGAAGTAAACCCCATGGGCAGGACAGCTAGAGGAGTAAAGGCTATTCAGCTAAAAGGTGAAGATAAGGTTATATTTGGAAGTCAAATTGATGAAGATGGAGATATAATAGTGGTCACAGATCAGGGTATTGCCAAACGAACTCCTATAACAGAATATCAGTGTCAGGGCAGGGGTGGAATTGGCTTTAAAACCCTTATCTTCTATAAAAACAGAGCCAATGGCAGGTATATCCTCGGAGCCTTTTATGTTCAAAATCCCTTTGAAATTATTATGCAACAGAGAGATGGTACTATAACTAGAATTAACACCAATGATTTACCCATAGCTCCGAGGGATGGCAGAGGTAGTACTGTGATAAAAATTGAGGATGTAGATAATGCGGTAGAATATGTATATAGAAATTATAATGAATAGGGCTATTTAGGTAGAGCAGAAGCTGAATCAATTTTCAGCCTCTGCTCTTTTTTATTGTAAATTTTAATATTAGTCATAAGTACCTTTGTGGATAAATAAAGTATTAGAGAGGATGATAATTACCTGTGATCAGGGATGGAGGTCATTATAAAGTGCAAGTTATTTATATAACGCGTAAAAAAATAGGAAAGGTATTATTGATATTTTGTCTGGTTTTGATATCCGTAACATATTCTATAAATTTTCGTGACAGTTCTATAGCGGTATTTTTGAATACCCAACGAGAACTCCCTATCTACTGTGTTGAGAGAGATGACAAAAAGATATCCATATCCTTTGACGCAGCCTGGGGTACCGAGTATACAGATGAGATACTTCAAATACTTGAGGAAAGAAATATTAAGTGTACCTTTTTTCTTGTAGGCTTCTGGGTAGATAATCATCCTGATAAGGTCCAGTTAATTGCAGAAAAAGGACATGAAATTGGTAATCATTCAACTAATCATCCCCATATGAGTAAGTTAGGTAAAGAACAGATAATCAAAGAAATTGAAACCACTCAAAAAAAGATTGAGGAGTTGGCAGGGGATAAAGCAGTAAAACTATTTAGACCTCCTTATGGTGACTATAACAATACATTAATTAATACCTGCAGAGAAATGGGATTTTATCCTATACAATGGGATGTAGACTCACTAGATTGGAAAGAGCTAGGGGTAGATCATATGTATAGGCAGGTTACGGAGAAAGTAAAACCTGGTTCTATCGTTCTATTTCACAATAATGCAAAATATATAACTCAGGCATTACCTACCATATTAGATAAACTGTTAAGCGAAGGGTATGAATTTGTTCCTATATCTGAGCTAATATACAAGGATAGCTATCATATAGATCATACTGGTATGCAAAAGAAAACTGACCAATAAAGTCATATTAGATTGAGAGCTTGAATAAGAATAGAAATAATATATTGTGCTTTTCATGATTTAAGCATTGATACAGGGGAGAAAGGAAGGGAGAGGCCGGATGATGGAGCATGTAATGGAAAACAATAAGGTTGTGGTGGCAGGTACAGTACATACGCCTCTGATATACAGCCATGAGATGTTTGGAGAAAATTTTTATAATTTCGATTTAGCAGTACCACGCCTTAGTGATTATGTTGATGTACTGCCCATTACCATATCCGAACGTTTAATGGGGGACATAGAATTAAAGCCAGGAACAGAGGTAGTAATAGAGGGACAGTTTAGATCCTATAACAAATTTATTGATGGAAAAAATAGATTAATTTTAACTGTATTCACTAGAGATATATACCCCAAGCAAGATAATATTAAAAATCCAAATCAAATTTATCTAAATGGATTTATATGTAAAGAGCCGGTTTATAGAACAACACCATTTAATAGAGAAATAACGGATATTTTACTGGCTGTTAATAGGGCCTATGGAAAGTCTGATTATATCCCTACTATAGCATGGGGGAGAAATGCCCGATTTTCTCAACATTTGAAAGTAGGAGATAACATAAAAATATGGGGAAGAATTCAAAGTAGAATTTATCAGAAAAAGCTTCCAGATGGAGAAGTAGTTGAGAAGATGGCCTATGAAGTATCCATATCTAAAATGGCAGTTGTAGAAAATAATAATAATCCTTAACTAAAAACCTGAGGTTACTCAGGTTTTTCTTATTGTGGATTTTAGTTTACTATGTTAAAATGATAGTGTCATGAATTATGTCTAAATGATGAAATTATAAGAATAATCTCTTAATAGATACTTTTTTCTATTGAAAATTCCTTTTATCATATATGTTTATGTTATTTATTATGGGAAGGTTTGGGATGTTAATAGATTGATTATGGGAGGGATACAATGGAGTATAAATCAAAACTTAAGAATAATCAAGTTGATGGATTGTTTGAAGCTATACTTAAACTTAAGACTATTGAGGAGTGTTATAGGTTTTTTGAGGATATATGTACCATCAATGAGATTAAGTCCTTGGCTCAGAGACTAGAAGTTGCTAAGATGCTTAGAGCTAAAAAGACATATCAAGATATAGCAGAAGAGACTGGTGCCAGTACTGCTACCATAAGTCGGGTTAATAGGGCATTGACTTATGGTGCTGATGGGTATAATATCATATTGGACAGATTATCAGAAAAATAATTAGACACCCTAAGGGGTGTCTTTTAAATAAGATTTGGAGGTTATTTATGGCATTTACAGATCAGTTAAATCCACAACAAAAAGAAGCAGTACTTAACACAGAGGGTCCCTTATTGGTATTAGCGGGAGCTGGCTCAGGGAAAACACGTGTATTGACCTATAGAGTAGCTCATTTGATTGAGAATTTAAAGGTTAGCCCCAATAATATTTTAGCTATTACTTTTACCAATAAAGCTGCAAAAGAAATGAAAGAACGGATATATGACCTGGTAGGAAGCAAGGCAGAAAATATTTGGATAAGCACCTTTCATTCTACCTGTGTGAGAATTCTAAGAAGGGAAATCGAGAATATAGGCTTTACACGAAATTTTGTTATTTATGATGCTGATGATCAACTAACCCTTATAAAAGATTGTATAAGGGAACTAAACTTAAGTGAAAAATATTTTGATGCTAAGGACATTCGTTATAAAATTGGCCAGCTTAAGGATCAAATAAAAAGTCCAGAGGATTACAGGAAAGAGATACAAGGCCAATATCGCGAAGAAAAAATTGCTGATATTTATAAATTATATCAGGACAAGCTAGTCAAGAATAATGCCCTAGATTTTGATGATCTCATAAACAGAACTTTAGAACTTTTTTATCTAAGGCCAGATGTGCTGGACTATTACAGTAGCAAGTTCCAATATATACTGGTAGATGAATATCAGGATACAAACTACGCTCAATACATGTTAGTAAAACTATTGTCTATGAAACATCAAAATCTATGTGTAGTAGGAGATGATGACCAATCTATATACGGCTGGAGAGGTGCTGATGTTCGAAACATCTTAGAATTTGAAAAGGATTTTCCCAACACAAAAGTAATAAAATTGGAGGAGAACTATAGATCAACTCAGACAATTTTAGATGCAGCCAATGAAGTTATTAGTAATAATACAGGTCGAAAGGAAAAAAAATTATGGACACAAAAGGGTCAGGGAGAAAAGATTGTTGTTTATAAGGTATCCGATGAACGACAGGAAGCGGATATTATATGTCAGCATATTCATAATCACATTGTAAAGGATAATAAAAATCCTGGAGACTTTGCTATCTTGTATCGAACTAATGCCCAATCTAGGTCCATTGAAGAAGCGCTTATGCGATATGGAATTCCATATAGAATATATGGCAGTCTACGATTTTACGATCGAAAGGAGATAAAGGATATCATAGCTTATCTTAGGGTGATTGCAAATCCAGCGGATGATGTAAGCTTAAAGAGAATAATAAATGTTCCAAAGCGAGGCATAGGCAATGTTACTATAACCACTTTAGAAGAGGTAGCAGCTAGAGAAGATGACAGTATCTTTAGTATAATACTGGATTTAGATAAATACAAAGAGTTTACAACTAGAACGAGCAAAAATATAAAAGAATTTGGAAATATAATTTCTTATCTTATAGCCATGAAGGAAGTAATGCCTTTAACAGAGTTCATTAAGGTTTTGTTAGAGCATACAGGATATGAACAAGCTTTGAAGAATGAAAAAACTGATAAAGTTGAGTCCAGATTGGAAAACATTAGGGAGTTTTTATCAGCGGCCCAGGAGTTTGAAGTAGACAATGAAAATGCTAATTTAGTGGATTTCCTTGAAAACATTGCATTGGTATCAGATCTAGATACCCTAGGAGAGGGACAGTCAGCTGTAAATATGATGACCATGCATTCAGCTAAAGGGTTAGAATTTCCTATAGTTTTTATTGCAGGTATGGAAGAATATCTATTTCCTCATGCCCGAGCTTTGGAGTCGGAACAGGAAATGGAAGAGGAAAGGAGATTGTGCTATGTAGGTATAACTAGAGCACAGCAACAGCTTTATTTAACCTATGCTGATCATCGGAATATTTTTGGAAACTATACAAGTAATATGCATTCTCGTTTTTTAGATGAAATTCCTGACAGTTTGGTAGAACACGTTGATCTAACGCCAGGAAATCTAAGGAACAGTAGGAGTTCTAAGAATCTGGGATATAAAGTAAATACTGTTTATTCTAGAAATGCAACCAGACAAAATAAAGATGATAAAAGGGAGTTTCAGAGACAAAAAGGATTTTCTTTAGGACAGAAGGTTATCCATAAAAAATATGGTAAAGGAACCATTGTTGCTTTAAGCGGTGAGGGAGACAATCAGGAGTTAACCATCGCCTTTGATCAGGAGGGTATTAGAAATTTTATTGCAGCATATGCTCCTCTAAAAAAGATAGATTAATTCTATGTGTTATTTAATTTACTTAAAGTTTGTTCAATAACATAATAAATATTTAAGAATCACTTTAAGATTAATTGTTTGGATTAGTTTATGAACATTACACATGGGGGCTGTAAAGTTATGGATAAAGAAAAGATTCGCCGACAAATTGAAGATTTAAGGGACAAGATTAGACATCATGATTATCTGTACTACGTATTAGATAAGCCAGTAATTACTGATAGTGAATACGACCAACTTGTGCGTCAGTTGATAGAATTGGAGGAAGAATATCCAGAGTTTTACTCTCCAGATTCCCCAACCCAAAGGGTGGGAGGATCCCCTGTTCAAGGGTTTGGTACCGTTATGCATTCCTACCCCATGCTTAGCTTAGCTAATGCTTTTAGTAAGGAAGAGTTATTAGACTTTGATCGCAGAGTTAGAAATATGGTTGGAAATAAGGTAGAGTACGTAGTTGAATTTAAGATTGATGGGCTATCTGTTTCTTTGGAATATGAGAATGGCAGATTGGTTAGAGGTGCCACTCGCGGAGACGGGCAGATAGGGGAAAATGTAACGGAAAATTTAAAAACTATTAGATCAATACCTTTAAAATTAAATAAGCCTTACTCTATGACAGTTCGTGGAGAAGTGTTTATGCCTAAAGATCATTTTGTAAAATTAAATAAGCAGAGAGAGCTAGAGGGTTTGCCTACTTTTGCCAATCCCCGTAATGCAGCAGCAGGTTCTCTTAGACAGCTAGATCCACGTATCACAGCAACTAGGCATTTGGATATATATCTGTTTAATTTAGAATATGTTTCTGATTACACTATTGAAAGCCATATGCAAACCATGGAAATTATGAAAGAAGCTGGTCTTAAGATTAGTCCCTTTTTGTATATGACTTCATCCATGGAGGAAATTATAGAGTTGTGCCAAGAATGGGCAGACAAAAGACATAATCTTGCTTTTGATATAGATGGTCTTGTAATAAAGGTAAATTCTATGGCTCAGAGACAACAGCTAGGCAGCACTTCC
Source organism: Clostridiales bacterium (assembly GCA_012522165.1). Classification (GTDB taxonomy): domain Bacteria; phylum Bacillota; class Clostridia; order Caldicoprobacterales; family UBA3941; genus JAAYGY01. Next base: position 1,401 of record JAAYKZ010000489.1, on the reverse strand, counting down.
AAAACTCCTAGATGGGCCATAGCTTATAAATTTCCAGCTCAACAAGAAGAGACTTTTATAAAGGATATAGAAATTCAGGTGGGTAGGACAGGCGTTCTTACTCCTACAGCCTTGCTAGACCCGGTGGTAGTGGCTGGTTCTACAGTATCTCGTGCAAGCCTACATAATGAGGATTACATAAGAGATAAGGATATACGTATTGGTGATCATGTTATCATACAGAAGGCAGGAGATATTATACCTGAGGTAGTGAGAGTGCTAAAGGATAAGCGAAGCGGAAACGAAAAAGAGTTTGTTATGCCAAAACTCTGTCCTGTGTGCGGTGCTCATGCCATTCGGTTAGAGGGAGAAGTAGCAGTAAGATGTACTGGAAATGCCTGTCCAGCGCAACAAAGGCGTTTGATTATTCATTTTGCATCCAGGGAAGCTATGGATATAAGAGGACTGGGGCCTGCAATTGTGGATCAACTACTAGCAAATAAGTTAATAAATGATGCTGCTGATCTATATTATTTAGAATTTGATCAATTAATAAATCTGGAGCGTATGGGGAATAAATCTGCCAATAATCTTCTTAAAGCCATAGAGGAAAGTAAGGAAAGAGAATTGGAAAAATTAATATTTGGTTTAGGTATAAGGATGGTGGGCGTAAGAGCAGCCCATTTGATTGCAGAAAAGTTTGGTCATCTAGATAGGATTATAGAAGCCCAGGAAATTGACTTTTTGGCCATTGATGAGATAGGTGAGAAGATTGCCCAAAGTATAACTGCCTTTTTTAGAGAAGAACAAAACTTAAAACTTATTGATAAATTGCGAAAGGCAGGCGTTAATCTACAGCAAAGATCTGCTCTTTTAAATCAAGAAGAAGAAAAAAAAGAGCATCCATGGAATGGAAAAACCTTTGTACTAACTGGTACTTTAGACGAATATACCCGCAATCAAGCAAAAGCTCTTATTGAAGAGCGAGGTGGGAGGGTTACAAGCAGCGTCAGCAAAAAGACAGATTATGTAGTGGCTGGTGAAAATCCTGGCAGTAAGCTGGACAAGGCTAAAGAACTAGGAATAACAGTAATAGATCAACAGCAGTTTAAATCTATGTTATAAATTTTATAAACCAAAAACTTTTTTATAATAAAACGGGTATATAGTATAGATTGTCTTTAAGGCATGAAAACTGTTATACCCTGATTATACTTGGCATTTGTATATTTGTTCTAGATGGAAGAGTTGTATTATGTGTACAAATACAACTTGATTTTAAGCTTATTATATGCTTAAATTAACCCGTTGTGCTAGTTCAACCTATGGTAGATAATACAAATAGAAAAACCCCGAAACATTATGTTAACCTATTATTAGAACACCAATCAAATAATAGGGGGTATAACATATGCCGGAGTT
>JAAYKZ010000488.1 GCA_012522165.1 Clostridiales bacterium | reverse complement strand
TGATTATATAGCTGAATATAAAGCTAAAGGATATAAGGAAGTAAAAAATGTTTTCGTTAAAGTACAGGCTGAAGATGCTGCTAGAAAGTCAACTCCAACTATATATCCCATAGCAGATCAGGCTGACCCAAAAGTAGAACCTTATCACCATGCTTTAATTCGTTTAAATACTATCGGTCGGGATCGTTGGAAATATCCTGGTGAATGGGTAGAGTGGGAATTTGAAGTACCTGAAGCTGGCCTATATAAAATAGGATTAAAAGCAAAACAAAATCTCAATCGTGGAGGAATTTCTGCTAGAAGATTATATGTTAATGGTGAGATTCCCTTTCAGGAAGTAGAAACAATTAATTTTAAATATTCCAGTAACTACGAAATGTATGTTCTTGGGGATAATGAACCATATTTGTTTTACCTGGATAAAGGTAAAAATACAATCCGCCTTGAGGCTATATTGGGGGATATGGCCAGTATAATTAGAGAGGCAGAAGAAATACTCTTTGATTTAAATACAGCTTTTAGACAAATTATTATGATTACTTCATCTAATCCTGATAGAAACCGAGACTATCAGTTGGAAAAAAGAATCCCTCAAGTTCTGGAGAACCTGGGAAAATCTGGTCGTCAGCTAAGACTTATTGCTGATCAGCTGGAGGTACTGAGTGGAGAAACTGGCCAACAAATAGCCCGTTTAAGGGAAATATCTCGTCAAATGATTGATATGTCTGAAAGACCAAGAACTATTCAAAAAAGAATAGGACATTTCCGGGATAATCTCGGTAATCTTGGCGAGAGGATTATGACAGCAAAAGAGCAACCATTGCCATTAGAGTATCTGGTAATTGCATCTCCTGAGATGAAAATGCCAGAGACTAAAGCAACTTTCTTCCAGACTGTTAAACATGAATTGAAAAAATATTTTGCTTCATATTTCATAAATTATGATCTGGTAGGAGATGTATACGATAAATCTGAACTTAAGCAGGAACCTCTAACTGTATGGGTAGCTATGGGTCGCGATCAAGCCCAAATATTAAAGAGAATGATTGAGGATGACTTTACTCCCCAAACTGGTATCTATGTAAATATGGAGTTGGTTAACTTAGGTGTTTTATTGCCAGCTACATTAGCAGGCAGAGGCCCTGATGTTGCCCTGGGAATTGAATCTAGTGCTCCTATAAACTTTGCTATGCGTAATGCTGCTCTTGATTTAACACAGTTTGATGACTTTGAGGAAGTTGCCCAAAGATTTCATAAAAGTGCTCTTGTTCCTTTTACTTTCAGGGATCATGTATATGCTTTACCACAACAACATCAATTTCCTGTACTATTTTACAGAAAAGATGTTTTAGCTGAGCTGGGATTAGGAATTCCTCAGACCTGGGATGATGTTTTTAAGATTATACCAGAGTTAAAGGTAAATAATATGGAATTTGGTTTCCCGGTTTCTGATGTTGCTGCTAGACGTGCAGTAAGTGCAGATATAGGTATGACAACCGCTGGAGCAGGAAGTCTTTCTGCACATCCGGGAGTCACTCCATTCTTGACCTTTATTTACCAGATGGGTGGGGACTTATATTTACCTGATGGTGTTGCAACAGATCTCCATAATGAAATAGCAGTTGAAGCGTTTAGAATGTGGACAGATTTTTATGAATTATATAAGCTACCATTAGCCTTTAACCCACAAAATCGTTTCAGAACAGGAGAAATGCCCCTTGTAATTAATAACTATCCTTTTTACAGTATCCTGGAGGTATTTGCGCCGGAAATAAAAGGAAAATGGGGTTTCACTCTTGTACCTGGAACAATGAGAGAAGATGGAACTATTGATCGCACTATACCTAGTGGTGCTATCGCTGCAGATATGATACTACTTGATTCAGATTTACATGAAGAAGCATGGGAGTTTCTAAAATGGTGGAGTAGTACGGAAACACAGGCTAGATATGGTAGGGAATTAGAAAGTATGCTTGGAGTAGCAGCTAGATTCCCAACTGCTAATCTCGAAGCCACTTATTTATTGCTATGGACAATAGATGAACTTAATATCCTGCATGAACAATGGCAATATGTAAAAGGTGTGCCTGAAGTTCCAGGAGGATATATGACAGGACGACATCTGGAAAATGCTTTTAGAAAGGTTATAAATGAGCAGGAAGATTCCCGGAAGATGCTCCTGGACTATGTGAGAATAATAGAAGAGGAAATTGAGTTAAAAAGAGATGAATTTGGCTTAGAGACTGATATAGATGCTATTTTAGATAAATAT
>JAAYKZ010000053.1 GCA_012522165.1 Clostridiales bacterium | reverse complement strand
TGGTAGTGCTATTATACAGATCTGCTACAAGAAACGGCAGAATTTTTAAGTCCTTATTTTTACACTCGAAGGCTGTAAAGGAAGAGGGGTATACAAGTTCTAAAGACTTACACCACATGGTAGGCAAGGAAGGAATTGCTACAGCTCCCTTAAGACCTTCTGGTACAGGCGAGTTTGATGGTGTTAAGCTGGATGTTATAACAGATGGTCAGTTTATTCCTAAAGGAGCAAGGATAAAAATAGTCAATGTTGAAGGCTTTAGAATTTTAGTAGAACAGATAGAGGATAAGGTGAGTTAAGATTAATTTGTATCAAAGGTGGGTCATAATAGGCTCATCTTTTTTTGTGTAGTATATGACAGAAGATTTTTATATTTGATTTTGTCTTTTTTTCTAGTATAATATCAAAGGATGGAAAAAGGGATGAAATTCTACCTGTTAACTTTGTGTATTTTTTAACAAAATATAAATATTTCTAATTTAGGAGGAAACTATGGATTCAAGTATGTTAATCATGTTAGTTGGCGGTCTGGGCCTGTTCATCTATGGAATGAAAATGATGGGAGATGGCCTGGAAAAAGCCGCAGGAAGCAGATTAAAAAGACTTTTGGAAATACTTACAGAGAACAGATTTATGGGATTGTTGGTGGGGGCACTAGTTACTGCTATTATTCAGAGCTCTAGTGCAACTACCGTAATGTTGGTAGGCTTCGTAAATGCAGGGATTATGACCATAGGTCAGACTGTAGGGGTGATAATGGGTGCCAATATTGGAACCACAGTAACCTCTTTTTTAATTGCACTAAACTTGACTGATATAGCCCCCATTGCTATATTTATTGGTGTTGGTCTGATGCTTTTTTCAAAAAAACCCTCTTTAAAAAGCATTGGAGAAATATTGGCGGGATTTGGAATTCTTTTTATGGGAATGGATCTCATGTCTGGGTCTATGAAGCCTTTACGTGACAATGCAATGTTTCATGAAATTATCGGGAAAGTATCAAATCCATTTCTAGGTGTTTTAACTGGAACTATTATGACAGTAATATTGCAAAGTTCTAGTGCATCTATTGGTATACTGCAGGCCCTGGCCTTACAAGGTTTAATAGGATTAGATAGTGCCATTTATGTATTATTTGGACAAAATATTGGAACCTGTATTACTGCTATATTAGCTAGTATTGGTACCAATACCAATGCAAAACGTGCAGCTACCATCCATCTATTATTTAACACAGTAGGTACTGCTTTTTTTATGATAGCCATGACACTTGGAGTACCTTATGTTGAATTTATTGAAAGTATTTCACCCGATAGGGCGGTCAGTCAGATTGCAAATGCTCATATTGGCTTTAATATTATTAATACAGCTCTCTTATTCCCATTTGGTAATTATCTGGTAAAGATTTCAGAATTCTTGGTTCGTGGTAAAAAGGACGAATTTGATGAGATGCGGCTTAAATATTTGGACAAGCGTATCTTTGAAACGCCGCCAATTGCTGTTGCGCAAATCATGAAAGAAGTAGTTAGAATGGCTAATCTGTCCAAAAACAATGTAGAAAATGCAATGAAGGCTTGTTTGGAAAATGAACAATCAGCAATTGATGAGGTATATAGGTATGAGGAGATAATAAATTATCTTAATAGGGAGATTACCCAATATTTAGTTTTATGTAATGGACTAGAACTTCCCGAAAGAGATTTTCGTTTAGTCAGTGGTCTTTATCATGTAGTTAATGATATTGAAAGAATAGGTGATCATGCGGAGAACTTGGTAGAATATGCAGAGTATAGTATGGAACACAATCT
>JAAYKZ010000487.1 GCA_012522165.1 Clostridiales bacterium | reverse complement strand
GTTCAGAGGCGTTTTAACGTCTATTCCCACTCTATTGTAGCTGGTGGTTTACTGGTTATATCATACACTACCCTATTAACATGGGGAACCTCAGCGGTTATGCGCCTTGATACTTTATCTAACACTTCATGGGGAATTCTAGCCCAATTTGCAGTCATGCCATCAACACTGGTAACGCCTCTTAGGGCTATAGTATAATCATAAGTACGTTTACCCTCTGTTACACCTACACTTTTCATATCGGTTAGTACCGCAAAATATTGCCATATGTCTTTGTCCAGCCCGGCTAGTGCAATTTCTTCCCTAAATATGGCATCGGCTTCCCTAAGTATATCTAACTTTTCACGGGTTACATCACCTATTACCCTAATGGCCAATCCTGGACCAGGAAAAGGCTGTCTCCATACCATATATGCTGGAATACCCAATTCTTCCCCTACTTTTCTAACTTCATCTTTAAAAAGGTCTCTAAGGGGCTCAATTATTTCATCAAATTCTATATCTTCTGGTAAACCTCCTACATTGTGATGACTTTTTACCAGATGCGCCTCATCTCCACCACTTTCTATAACATCAGGATATATGGTTCCTTGAACTAAAAAGTCAACCTTTCCTATCTTCTTTGCCTCTTCTTCAAAAACCCTTATAAATTCCTCTCCAATGATTTTACGCTTTGTTTCTGGATCTGACACACCCTTTAGGCGATTGAGAAAACGTTCCTGAGCATTTACCCTGATTAAGTTCAAGTGGAATTGCTCTTTGAAAACTCGTTCAACCTCATCTCCCTCATTTTTTCTCATTAATCCATGATCTACAAATATGCAAACCAGTTGGTCGCCTATGGCTTTATGTATTAAAACAGCTGCAACAGAGCTATCAACTCCACCGGATAAGGCACATAAAACCTTTTTATTGCCCACCCTTTTCCTAATATTTTCAATAGAACTTTCAATAAAGCTGGTCATATTCCAATTGCCTTCACACCCACACTGATTAAAAATAAAACTCTTTATATCATCTTCATCTACATTATTTATTGTCTTAGTAGGTATATCAAGTTCATTAACCTGTTTAGCATATTTATACTTATTGGAATCTTTTAAAGCCTGAATTCCAGTCAATACTATGCCTTTTGGCTTTAAGGCTTTAATCCTGTCTATTGATACATTGTAAGGCAGAATCTCGCTATATACTTTTAAATCTCGTATCTTACGGGCAATTTTTTGGCTGGATTCACCTCCAAAGTTTAGAACCAATACTAATTCCTGTTTCATATTTTGCTTTCCTCCTTGTAATAATAGAGTAATAACCGGAAAAGAAAAGCCATGGAATGGCTAGTCCATAGCTTTTTCTTTTTGGCAATATTATTAGATTCCAGCACTATAGTTTGGTGCCTCTTTTGTTATATAAATATCGTGAGGATGATTTTCGCGTAGAGTTGCATTAGAAATCTTTATAAACTTACCATTCTTTCTAAGCTCTTCAATAGTAGGTGTACCGCAGTATCCCATACCGGCTCTTAGGCCGCCTATTAATTGGAAAACAGTTTCCGATAGAGGCCCTTTAAAGGGCACACGACCCTCTACTCCTTCGGGAACTAACTTCTTTACATCCTCTTGGAAATAACGATCTTTACTACCTGCCGCCATAGCTCCTAAAGAACCCATGCCTCTATAAACTTTAAAACTTCTTCCCTGATATATCTCCATTTCACCCGGGCTTTCTTCAGTACCTGCAAGAAGACTACCGACCATAACTACACTAGCCCCCGCTGCAATTGCTTTGGGAATATCACCAGAATACTTTATTCCACCATCAGCTATAATTGGTACCCCGTAACGATCTGCCTCTTGAGCACAGTCATAGATTGCTGTTATTTGAGGTACTCCAACACCTGTCACTACCCTTGTTGTACATATAGATCCAGGTCCAATACCTACCTTTACACAATCTGCTCCTGCTTCAATTAGTTCTCTGGTAGCTTCTGCAGTAGCTACATTACCTGCAATAATTTGAAGATCTGGAAATGCTTCTTTAATTTTTCTAACCATGTTTATCACACCTACTGAATGACCATGGGCGGTGTCTATAGCTATTACATCCACTTTTGCATCTACCAAAGCTCTTACTCTGTCCATGGTGTCTTTAGAAACCCCTACAGCAGCACCTACCAGCAGTCTACCACTTGAGTCTTTAGCTGAATTAGGATACTGGATTGCTTTTTCAATGTCCTTGATAGTAATAAGGCCTTTAAGCATCATATTTTCATCTACTATAGGCAGCTTCTCAATCTTGTGCTTGCGCAATATCTCCTGGGCCTGTTCTAGAGTTGTCCCCTCAGGAGCTGTGATAAGATTTTCTGATGTCATGACATCCCCAATTCTTTTACTAAAATCTGTTTCAAATCTTATATCACGGTTGGTTATAATCCCTACTAATTTACCCTTCACTGTAATGGGAACACCAGAGATCCTATACTTTCTCATTAGTTCATCGGCATCAGATAGTAGATGAT
>JAAYKZ010000486.1 GCA_012522165.1 Clostridiales bacterium | reverse complement strand
TTATCAGTTTCTTCTTCCTAATGTACATATTATATCTGAAACCGATAGCTTGTCTACATATAAAAAACTTTCCCTTTCCAATATTTGTCCCAAATGATGTGCGTCAGATGAATGCAGTATTTTTTCTTCAGTGAATTTATCACTGTACTGATTATCACGACAGCTAATCTCTACCGTACCATTCCTTAAACTTTCTGGGATAAAGCCTAGCTGTGATATTATACTAAAGGATGGTCTATCAATATGGGCAGGAACCAATGCCCCTTGCCTCTTGTAAACTTCCTCTAATACTTGCTCTATGGATAGATCCACCGAAGAAATAAGTAATTGCTCCCTTTGACCTAATACCCTATCCTTCTCATCTATAATTAGTTGATTCCCAAAAACTTTAGGTACATTAGCTATATTGGGCAATCTGCTCCTAATTAGTTCTCCAAAGTCCAAAAGTTTATCTAAATCTTTAAAATAACAAAGTAAATGGACTTCCTCTTTTGTTTGCACCTCCATACCAGGTACAACTACTAATTTGGATTTTGCAACTTTCATAATAGCCTCAACATTATCGCAGCTATTATGATCAGTCACAGATATGGCATCTAATTTTTTGAGTATTGCCATATTTACTATATTATTAGGAGTCATATCGTCGTCTGCACAGGGCGACAAGGCCGAATGTATATGAAGATCAACAGCAATTTTCATTGCTCCTTACCTATCCCTATCTCATATAGCTTACCTGCTAGTTGAAAAGCTGGTAAAGGTGATGATATTAGAACAATTTTTTCTTCTATTGCTTTTTCAATAGTATTAGCTTCTATTGGTATATCTTCTGGAACAATAATACATGCTATTTCTACTAATGTAGCTACAGCAATTATGTTGGTATGAGTTTGTACGGTAATCCAAATACCATCTTGTGGCCCATGTGCCATGACCCGACTCAATAGATCTCCGCAATACGCTGTTTTTACCTCTTTATCCAAAAATTCTTCACCAGCTATTACTTTACCTGGTATATTTTTGATAATTTCGTTTATTTTCATCCTTCTCCTCCTTATCATTTGGTTTTCTTTCTTTGCCTGTAGGTATATGATCTGAAAGTTCTATCATTTCCTGTGCAAGGATCCTTACCTTTTCCCTGAATTTAATAATACAATCAAGCTCAGAAGCATGTCCCCTTACTATATCTTCAGCCAAAGTTCTACAGCTATGAGCACCACAGGAACCACAATCAAGTCCAGGAAGGTCTGCATAGATTCGTTCCAGTTCCTCCATTTTCTTAATGGCAGAAAAGATATCATCGTCTAATTTCATAACTGGTTTTGGCAAAATCTCTTTATTCCATTTCCATTCACACTGATTAATTGCCTGTTCTATCTCATCTGAGGATATAAGCTCATGTGGCTCCATTTTAGCAATTAATTTTTTTAAACGATTTTGTGCTACAAAGTTGTTTTCAAAAACCAAAGGTCCGCCCAAACAACCTCCTATACAAGCTAATCCTTCAAAGAAGTCTAAATCATATAATTTGCCATTCTCTATTTCTTCCAAAACCTTTATTACATTGATAATACCATCTACTGCTAAATAATTATCTATGTCTAAAGATCTACCTTCTCCTCCTGATTTAGCCCAGCCTACCCCAACAGCTGTAGCTTTTTGTAAGAATTCCTGGCCATTTGATAAACTCCCATTTCCCATTACTGTAGATAACGGGCCATATATATCCAATATAGATATGGCTCCATCTACACTTGACTTGTATATTCCTATAGGATTACGAATACTTGTCATTTTAGCAGCACATGGAGTGATAAAAAAAGCACCTATATCTTTCTTATCAACACCGTATTTTTTACTGAATTCATTTTTGGCCATTTGGGCTGCAATTTCCATTGGTGACTCTACATCAATAAGATTAGGTATTAATTCCGGAAAGCGCACTTGTATCAATCTAACTATAGCAGGACATGCAGAAGATATAATAGGTCTTTCTAAATGTTGATCTTTCATTCTATACTTGATAAATTCGGTGGCAAATTCAGCTCCCCTGGCTACCTCGAAAACGTAATCAAAACCTAATGCCAGCAAGCCTTGTAATACCTTTTCAATGCTAGCTAATTTCTTAAACTGTCCATAAAGACTGGGGGCAGGCAATGCTATTTTATATTTAAATCTATTTATGGAAGTCAGTGGATCGGTTACTGCTACTTTGGCATGATATGGACAGACTCTAATACATTCACCACAATCTATGCAGCGCTCTGCTATTATATGAGCTTTGCCATCCCTGACCCTTATGGCCTCGGTGGGACATCTTTTAATACAATTGGTACAACCCATACATTTTTCTTTATCAAGGGTGACAGAATGGTAATAGGTTTGCACACTTATCACCTACTTTATTTAAGGATTACAAAAAAAATCTTGCTTCCAAATATGTGCCTTGTCCTAATTTAGATTGGAGATGAAGCTTATCACTACAGCGTTTAATATTAGGCAATCCCATCCCTGCTCCAAACCCCAACTCCCTAGCGAGTTCTGTGGCAGTAGAATATCCCTCCTGCATAGCTAATTCAATATCTTCTATTCCTGGTCCATCATCACGAGCTTTAAGCACTATTTCTTTAGGGGTTATTTCAAGTCTCATGATGCCTCCCAATGAATGAATGACCATATTTAATTCTGCTTCATAGGCAGCTATAGAAACCTTTCTAACTATCTTAGCATCAATACCAAGCTGTCTAAGCAACTTCTTAATATTGCTTGCGGCTTCTCCCGCTAGGGTAAAATTACCTGCTTCAATCTCATAAGTTTGTACCATAACTAAATCTTCATTATTAGCACTTTCAGTCATTTCATCTTCCCCTTAATCCACCTTCATATAGTTTGCCGCAAGCTTCAAAAAGAGTATGATCCGTTGACAACAATACAATATCCCTTTCTAAGGCCATTTGGATAATTTCAGGCGATGGTGTTTTTCCTCTAACAAAGACAATGGCAGATACATCTAGCATCTCAGCAGTACGAATAACTTGCGGGTTGTTCAATCCTGTTAGTAGTACCGTTTGCTCCTTTACAAAGGCCAATACATCACTCATAAGATCGGAACCACAAGCGTACAAAACCTCATTATCAAGAAAATCCTCGCCAGCTATAAGGCGAGCATCCAATAGTTCTTTGATAGTACGTATCTTCAAGAACTATCTCCTCCTATATTTTGGTTATTTGCTCCATATATTCCTTATATTTAACTATCATATCAATATAAGTATACTTTATTTTAGATGAAATAGCTACCTTATCTGACATATTTCCCTGCATTATTTGGTCTAAATTGTTTATCTGATTTGAAAGAAAGCTTTTTAGTCCTGATAATACCTTATTACCTTCCTGAGTCGCAGAGTACTGATTAAGCAGTTCTATTTTGTCCACAATTTCATTTTTTATTTGACTTATTCTGTTTATAGCAATCTCCATTGTTATTTTATCATTATCAAGATCCCTAATTATAGTCTCTATATCCCCAAACTTCTCCTGTATTAATGAAAAAGTAGATTTAATTCCCTCAATTTTTTGGCTAGTTGCTGTTATCTCCATTTCTACACCTGGACATTTTAATTCATACATTTGAGCCTCTATGGAATTATTTTTAAGCTGTTGTATAACTGTAGCAGCATCGTTTTCATTTAAAAACATCATAGCAATAACCCTAGAATACTGATCATCTAATATATATCCTGCACCACCCTTTGTCTTTAACTGTTCTCCAACTGTTTGAGCATTTTCTTTGCTGTTAAAAGCACCCATCTGTATACCAAAAAATTTCATGGCTTGCACCTTTACTGTTTCTGTAGCTTTAGAAGCATTTTCTTCCTTATTATCTTGATTGTCATCTTGTTCATTGGTGCCTGGCAGAGTTAATTCCATATCCTCATCATATGGTTCATTTTGATCTAATTGAGCAGTTTCCTGCTTAGATTTGAGAATAGGCGCTATAAAATTACTTATATACTTGCCCATTGTTCCTGCAGTAAATAAATAAATTCCTCCCAAAATTAAAAAAATCATAATGACAGAGGATAGGTAACGTCTTCGGTTTCGTGACCTTCTAATTCTTGAGTATCGCATGTCCATTTCCTCCTCCATATATAATGAAATAACTAAATCCTTTGTTCTATATTTATGGTAGGAATTATTGTTTTATGATACAATGCATTTATAATATATTTATGTGGAGGGAGAACATGGTAAAATATCATATAGACACTATTCCGGTATGGGATGCCTATAATCAAGAAGATGAATGCCCGCTATGCATTTTGGAATACAAATGTGAAAAGGAGTATGTGGATTTTTTCTTAAGTGGATCAGTTATGGAACCCAGCACTAGAATAGATGTAAATAGAGTAGGTTTTTGTGGTAATCATTTCAAATTACTCTATAATGAAAAAAATCGACTGGGTTTAGCACTAATAACCCATACTCATTTTAAGGAAACCATAGAAAATTTTAAGAAATTATCAAAGGACTTAGGTACAAATCGTGACAGCAGTTTAGGCTCAAAATTAGGCTCAATTTTACCTAAAAGAATGGCAGGATCAGATACAGCTTTGGAAAACTTATTATCTTGGCTGAATCAGCATCACCAAAGCTGTATGATATGTGATAGGTTAGAAAGCCTACTGGATAGATATGCCTATACAATTTTACATTTATGGCAAAAAGATAAAGAGTTTTTAAAAACTATAAGTAATTCAAAGGGTTTTTGTCTTCACCATTTTGCTCTAATAATGAGAATAGCCAGTGAAACTTTATCATCCAGAACCTTTAATGAATGGTGTGAATTTATTATACCCATCCAGCTAGAAG
>JAAYKZ010000485.1 GCA_012522165.1 Clostridiales bacterium | reverse complement strand
TTTCAGAGGGGATGATTATAGATGAAAAAGAAAATAAAAAATATTATGCTTTATATAGCCATACCAACCACTATTGCATATATAGTTTTTTTCTTGCTTTATTATTTTTATCAGAGAATGTTTTATGAATACAGGTTACTGGCAATTATACCGTTCTTAATAGTTACAATGTATTTAATGATAGATAACATAAGAGAGTGGAAGGTGATAAAGCAGCAGAGTTAGATGACAAGGGGTAAGGGAAAAGATGAGGTTAAACCTTATCCCTTGTCCCTAAATCCTGTAAAGAGTAAAGGGTACAGGAAGCAGGTTAGGAGTTATGAAGTATGTAATAATAAGTCTAATAGTATGTATCACAATTGTCAGCATTTCTGCAATAATAGGCATTATAAAACGAAAATATAAAGTATTATAGATAGCAAAAAAACAGGCAAGATGAGCCTGTTTTTTTAAGCCTTAAACTAATGTTTCTATTGCTGCCTCCAATTCTTCTTGTCTTGGAATGGTATATACCTGAGCCGTAACAAAACCTGAAGAGTGACCTGCTAACTTGGCAACTACAGAAATATCAACGCCATTTTTGAGTAAAGTTCGGCAAAAAGAATGTCTGGAGGAATGGATAGTTACATCAGTAATCCCGTTTTGTTCACAGAATTTTTTAAAAATCTTCCAGATACCTGACCTGGTGTAAGGAGTCTTGCGTTCGGAAAAAAAGAGATTATCATATTCAGTTTTAATATTCCATCGTATTTCCATCCAGTTGTTAATTGCATCCCGAACATCTTTATGCAGGGGTATAAAGCGTACTTTGTTTAGTTTGCCGACCACCTTTAGTGTTCCTTTTCTATCGCTTATATCAAAATCGTTTATGCGGATATTTATAAGTTCGAAATTTCTAACACCACACCTAGTGAAAATTTCAAACATAGCGATGTGAGCCTTGTTACCTCCACGATATATATGACGGCGTAAGGCACGGTAAGTCTGTTCATCAAGAGACTTTGCTATATTAGGTGATTGCATCTTTATTTTTTTTATATATTTCTCTCCCTCTAAAAATTCAAAGTAACTCTTCAGGCTGGCCAATCTTAAATTAATAGTCGTTTCCTTCAAATGTCTTGTCCCTTGCAGATATGAACGCATATCCCTGATATCAATTTCAGTCACTATAGAAGGGTCAAAGTCTATACCATTGGTATCTTGAAACCATTTAGCAAATGCCTGTATGTGTTCAATATAGGTTTTGATTGTAGAATCAGACTTGTCTATGCTCATTAGATAAGCAGAAAATTCATCAAGATACAATTTGCTTTCAGTTAATTCCTTATTATCTCTCATAATCAGCATCCTTCCATATAAGTTTTTAATACTATAAAAGATATTGGATAAGGGTTTCAAGTGGGTATTAAAGTTTTGTTTCCAATTTTTCAAGAGATAATGGGTGATTATTGGGGAGTTTTTATTTAGTTTTAAGGGAAATTGGAAAAAGAATATAACTTTTGTTGACAGGTTTTATTTCCAATCGAGTTTAACTTGAGTACGCTTTATATAATTTTGACTATTAAAGGCTACAGACTTCTTCATTAAATTAGGTATTTATCAAAAGGAGAAACAATAAGACCCCACCCCTATAGTTAGGTTCTTATTGTTTCTCCTTTTGGCAATTATTCATCTAATAGGCTTCTTTG
>JAAYKZ010000484.1 GCA_012522165.1 Clostridiales bacterium | reverse complement strand
TAACTACAAATTTTTTGATTTTTTCTTGCTTAAATGGTATTATTTATATAAGATATTTAGTGTGATATATATGTATTGCATTAATAAGATTACATAAGACAAAATATTGGCATGAGCTAAACTGATATAAGTAATACCACATCTTCATACTACGAAATCGAAGCCCTACACAAGTTTTAGTGAAATAAAGTCACACAAATATACCAAGTATCAGATGAAAACAGCTTTTATGTTCATACTTATTACCCAAGATAGAAAAGAGTAGAGATGAAATTATTTTAGTTGTAATGTACTCTGTCATCAACAATTTTAATAGGTATAACATCTTAGGAAGGTCTCAACTTTATTTGATTCCCTTGTTTTGATAGTTTGGCAAATATTTTTGCCACTATTATATATCCAATATTTTTAATATTGGTAAAACTAAAGGGTAAAGGAGAGTAGTACAAATGAGACTAGAAGGAAAAGTTGTAGTAGCTCAAGGCGGAGGGCCAACAGCGGTAATCAATCAATCTTTAGTAGGCGCCGTACTTGAATCCAGAAAATTTCCTCAAGTTACTAAAGTTTATGGAGCTATCAATGGAGTAGCAGGCATTGTTAACGAAGAGTTTATTGACTTAACACAAGAGACCACTCATAACCTTGAACAAGTTGCCATAACCCCCTCATCTGCCCTATTTTCAACAAGAGATAAGCCTGACGAAGCATATTGTAAGGAAATATTTAAAGTATTTAGAGCTCATAATGTTAGATATTTCTTCTATATTGGCGGTAACGATTCCGCTGATACAGTAAGAATAGTTAATGAACAGGCAGAATCTGCAGATTATGAGTTTAGGGCTATTCATATTCCAAAAACCATTGATAATGATCTGATGATAAATGATCATACTCCTGGTTATGGTTCAGCTGCACGCTTTGTAGCTCAGGCCTTTATTGGTCTTAATCTAGATACCAGAGCGTTGCCTGGAGTGCATATAGGAGTAGTCATGGGACGTCATGCTGGTTTTTTGACAGCAGCAGCCTCAATAGCTCAAAAATATCCTGATGATGGTCCTCATCTAATATATCTTCCTGAACGACCATTTAGTATAGATAAATTCGTAGCAGACGTTAAAAAAGTTTATGATAAATATGGTAGATGTTTAGTGGCCGTTTCGGAAGGGATACAAGATGAAAATGGCCAACCTATAGTTACAAAGCTAGTAGAACGGGAAAAAGATGCACATGGTAATATTCAATTATCTGGTACAGGTGCATTAGGTGATCTTCTTGTTAAATATATTAAAGATAAATTAAATATACAAAGAGTTAGAGCAGATACTTTTGGGTATTTACAAAGATCTTTCATTGGATGCGTATCAGATGTAGATCAACTAGAAGCAAGAGAAGTAGGTGAGAAAGCCGCTCAATTTGCTATTTGGCATAATGTGGATGGTTCCATTACTATACATAGAACTGGTTATTATTCTGTAGATTATAAGTTGACGGATTTGCGTGAAGTTGCTGGTAAGACAAGATTAATGCCTGATGAATTTATTAATTCTGAAGGTAATAATGTTACTGAAGCCTTTAAATACTACCTAACTCCACTACTGGGATCTGACATGCCAGCAGCAAGCTTGCTAAGGGCACCTAGAGCACCTAAGATATTAAAGAAATAGGCGGGGTCAACCTCCCGCCTTTTTTATTTATTTTTACCCTCTGTACTAGTCCTCTTTATATAATAATATCTTAAACGTTAACTTATCAATAGTTCTATATACTCATGAAATATTTATTGTTAAACCAGTCCATTCTTGTAAATGTAATTATTAGTTATTCGCTATTTACAACTAGAGTTTTCTGGTATAAAGAATAGAATAAACCAGTTTTCCACTAATATGTTCCGAATTCATTAAATCTATTTTGTCCACATTCACTGTTATTTGATTTATATTAGTAAGCATTTTATCCAGTAAAAAGTTATCCTTAATTTTCACTCTTCTACCTATGGTAATATGTGGTTTATAAGGTCTATTATCTAATGTAAAACCTTGAGATTTAAGAGCTTCATGAAGCTGTTTTTGTAAATTAATTAGATGCTTATTCGCCTCTATCCCTATCCAATATATATGGCCATCTCTGCCTTTAAAAAAGCCTATTCCTTTAAGTTTCATTATAAACTTCTCAGCTATAATTTGATTCATTGCATCCTTTATTTTATATAGCTGAGCAGGATGAATATTACCAAGGAATTCTAAAGTAAGATGTAGATGTTGCTCTTTAACGAATCTTCCTTGAAGCGAATGTCTTTTTATTTCATAGCTAATTTGCTGAATGGCTTTTTTAGTGCTTTCATCAAAATTAATGGCTATAAAGAGTCTCATCTTATTACTCCTTACTTAATCTCTAAAATATCTTTAATTACCTCACCAGCAATAATTAATCCTGCAACAGAGGGAACAAAGGATACGCTTCCGGGAACTTGTCTCCTAACAGTACATTTTCGTGTTGTTCCTGCAGGACAAACGCAGTTGGTTTTGCAGTTATCCTCGTCATTTTCGTAAGGCTTACGTGCTGGCTCTTTAGAATAAACTACCTTTAAAGAAGTAATGCCTCTTTTTCTTAATTCATATCGCATGACCTTAGCAAGAGGGCATATACTGGTTTGATATATATCAGCTACTTCAAATTTAGTTGGATCCAACTTGTTGCCTGCCCCCATACAGCTAATAATAGGAGTATTACACTCTTTTGTCTTTTCAATCAAGACTAATTTTGACGATATAGTGTCTATAGCATCTACTACATAATCATACTTTGATAGATCAAATTTATCTGCGTTATCTTTATTATAAAAAATCTGGTAGGCTTCGACTTTGGCCTTCGGATTTATCTCCAGTATTCTTTCACGCATAACTTCAACCTTAGGCTTGCCTATGGTTTTTCTAGTAGCTATCAGTTGTCTGTTTATATTAGTTAGACATACCTTGTCATCATCAAATATGGCTATTGTGCCAACACCGCTTCTAGCTAAAGCTTCTACTGTAAAGGATCCAACACCACCTATACCAAATACTGCCACTGATGTCTCTTTTAACTTATTTACTCCTTCAACCCCTAATAAAAGTTCAGTTCTTGAAAATTCGTTCATATTTTTCCTCTCCTACTAAAATGAAACTTTAAATCAAAACGACAATTTTTTCTTTAATGAAATTCCTAATTAATTATAATCTATAAAACTCTAAATTTCTACCCTTTAGTAATTTTTGAAAGTAAAGATTTATTGTTATATTATTAGGAAGGAATCTCATAATTTAACCTATTGTGCTAGATTATCTTGCACAATGCAATGGTATATTATACCAATAAAATAAGGTAGACTACCCCTATATG
>JAAYKZ010000483.1 GCA_012522165.1 Clostridiales bacterium | reverse complement strand
TATGTTCATTTTTATTAGGTGGTTTTATTGTGTTGCCATTTTTTAATTTTCTAATGAAAGATAGCAACAACGAAACTTTCAAAATTTTTTTCTAAAATTACTTGACTTTAATTAGCTGGTCTTTAATACCATGGCATAAAAAGTCAGTGCTTTTATCTTATGCACCGATTAAAACATTACAATTGTACCATTAAGGAGAAGATTTGACAAGAAATAAAAGATAAAT
The DNA here is from genome assembly GCA_012522165.1 of Clostridiales bacterium. Taxonomy (GTDB): domain Bacteria; phylum Bacillota; class Clostridia; order Caldicoprobacterales; family UBA3941; genus JAAYGY01. Next base: position 4,217 of record JAAYKZ010000483.1, on the reverse strand, counting down.
TTCATGTTGCATGATAGGCAGTAATAATATAGAATATAATATAAATGTAATGACACTGGCAATCGACATTATTTAACCGAGTATAGTAACCCTTAAAGTAAGTAGCAGGATATAATGGGATAGGAGAGGAGGAACATTAGTGAGTGCTAGGAAAACTAATGCCTTGGGTGAACTTGTAATTTCTAATGAGGTAATAGCTACCTTAGCAGGTATATCTGCTATGGAATGCTACGGTATTGTTGGTATGGCATCAAAACGTGCCACTGACGGAATCGTTGAGTTGTTAGGCCGAGATAATTTATCAAAAGGTGTTAAAGTACATACTCAAGGAGAAGAAATAATCATAGATCTTTTTATTATTGTGGAATATGGTATTTCCATTGCTGCAGTAGCAGAAAACATAATTGATACAGTAAAATACAATGTAGAAAACTTTACTGGAATGAATGTAAATAAAGTTAATGTTACGGTAGAAGGTGTCAGGGTATAGTTTCTTCTGTCGCCGAAGGAGGTAGTGCATTGAATAGAGAATACATAGATGGAATAAAATTAAGGGAGATGTTTTTGGCAGCGGCTCAGTACTTGGAGAAAAATAAGCAAGCTGTGAATGCCTTAAATGTTTTTCCAGTTCCTGATGGAGATACAGGAACCAATATGTCCCTGACCATGATGGCAGCCATAAAAGAAATCCAAGCTACAAAGGATTATACCGTTGCTAAAGTAGCAGATGCAGCTTCCAAGGGAGCTTTAAAAGGAGCTAGAGGCAACTCTGGGGTTATTCTGTCCCAATTATTTAGGGGCTTTGCTAAAGCCCTACAAAACGTGGACAAGATGTCCACCCGGGAATACGCTGAAGCTCTACATGAAGGAGCCAAAACTGCATACAAAGCAGTTATGAAGCCAGTGGAAGGGACAATGCTGACAGTTGCACGTGTAACTGGTGAACAAGCATTAAGACTGTGCAAAAAGTATGCTGATTTTGAATCATTTAGCAGAGAGATTATTAAAGTAGCCAAAGAAACCCTGGATAAAACTCCTGATATGCTTCCCCCTCTAAAGGAAGCTGGTGTAGTGGATTCAGGAGGTATGGGTATTTTACATATATTAATGGGTGCAACCCATGGGTTAACGGGAACTTATGAAGCTGATTCTTTTCCTATAATGGATGATGAAACTCCTACTAAAGTTGCTCCCGTTGATGTAGGCGTGGAAACAGATATTAAATATGGATATTGTACCGAGTTTTTTATAAAGAATCTATTTCCCTATGTAGAAGAAGAGGATATAGAAAAGTTAAAGAAAAGATTGGAAAATTTGGGTGACTCTATCGTAGTTGTTGGTGACACAGATCTTATTAAGGTTCATGTACACACAAATATGCCAGGAAAAGCTTTGCAATTGGCTCTGAGGTTTGGTGAGCTGTCCGGTATTAAGATAGATAATATGAGGGAGCAGCATCGCCATGTTATAATACAAAATCAACAAAAGCAAAAGGAATTTGCTGTAGTAGCAGTAGCTATGGGTGATGGTATTAGTTCGATATTTAAGGATCTTTCCGTGGATCATATAATCGAAGGCGGACAGACCATGAACCCAAGTATTGAGGATATATTAAATGCTGTAGAAGCCACCAATGCCAAGAATGTATTTGTGTTGCCCAATAATAGTAATATTATATTGTCTGCTAAACAGGCTAAAGAAATAAGTGATAGAAACATTATAGTAATACCCAGTAAGTCTATACCTCAAGGGTTAGCTGCAATACTAGCTTTTAACCCTGAATCCGATGTTGATGGCAATACCACTAATATGACCGAAGCAATGGAATATGTTAAATCTGGCCAAGTTACTTACGCTGTCAGGGATTCAGAGTACAACGGAATATCTATAGAAAAGGATGATATCATCGGACTTATAGATGGTGAAATAGCTGTAGCAGGCGATGATGTTTCTAAGACAACTATATCTTTATTGGAAAAAATGTTGGATGAGGACAGCGAAATTGTAACTATACTATATGGTCAGGATGTGGAAGCAGACAAGGCTGAGGAGATTGCTGAGTATATAGAGGATAATTATCCAGACTTAGATGTAGGAGTACATTTTGGAGGGCAGCCATTGTATTATTATATTATCTCTGTAGAATAAAAAAGAACTATATGGGAAAAAACAATTTTTAATAATGTACAAACAGAAGCTGGGACTTGATTCCAGCTTATTTGCTAGTATGAGACTACTTATAGGTGATAAAGATGGATTTATTAGATGAGTCTGTACAAACAATCAAAGGGATAGGTCCCAAAAAAGCTAAATTGCTATCTAGATTGGGTATTTATACATTGAAAGACGCTTTATATTTTTTTCCTAGGGATTATGAAAAACATGGTGGAGTAATAAATGTAGAGGCTATTCAAAGAGGTCAAAAGGTTTCCCTATGTGTAGAATTTTATGGTAAGCCACAAGTTGTTAGAAAACGAAAGAATTTGACAATTTTGAAATGGCGAGCAAAGGATAATACTGGATCAGTAGTATGTATTTGGTTTAATCAACACTATAGGGCAAATCAGTATAAGGAAGGTGTGGCTTATTATGTATATGGAAAAGCGGTTTTTGAATATGGGCAAATTCAGATTCAAAATCCGCAAGTTGAGGAATATAGACCAGAAGTTCATGATCAGGGTCGATTTGATCCCATATATCCCTTAGTGGAAGGTTTAACCCAAAAAGATCTAAGGGGCCTTATTAAGCAAATTTTGAAGAAATTAGAAGGCAATATAAAGGATAATTTGCCAAATATAATTAGGCATAAATTTACCTTATCTGAAAAAGGGTATGCAATAAATAATATTCACTTTCCAATAGACGAAAAAGCCCTTGAATGGTCCCGGAGACGATTAGTATTTGAGGAATTGTTTTTTATGCAAATGGCTCTCTTTGCTATTCGAGAAAATTTTGGAGCTAAAAAAGCGGGTATAGTATTTAAATGGGATAACAATAAATTAAAAAGATTTATAAGTAATTTACCTTTTTTATTAACTACAGCCCAAAAAAGGGTTATTAAAGAGATACTGCAGGATTTGAAAAGGGGCATTCCCATGAATCGCCTTGTATATGGTGACGTAGGTTCAGGAAAAACTATAGTAGCTGTCATTGCATTATATGTAGCTTTTTTAGCAGGTTACCAAGGAGTAATGATGGCTCCAACAGAAATCCTTGCAAGACAGCATTATAAAACTCTACAGAGTATTTTGGAAGGATTGGGAATTGACATTTGCCTCTTAATAGGCGGAATGGGAAATAAGGAGAAGGAGCAAGTTAAGGCCAGAATTTATAGAGGAGAAGTAGATATAGTTATTGCCACTCATGCTGTATTACAAGAAGATGTTGTGTTTAATAACCTAGGTTTGGTAGTCACCGATGAACAGCACAGATTTGGAGTAAGACAAAGAGCTACCATAATGCAAAAAGGCTAAATCAATCCCCATATGCTAGTAATGTCGGCAACACCTATTCCTAGAACTCTGGCTCTCATATTTTATGGGGATTTGGATATTTCTTTGATAGACCAATTACCTCCTGGTAGGAAGCTTATAAAAACCTATCATGTACCATCTTCTATGAGACAGCGAGTATATGCTTTTATTCGAAAACAGGCAAAGCTAGGGTATCAGACCTATTTAGTTTGCCCTTTAATAGAAGAATCTGACAAGATTCCCGTTAAATCAGCGGTTGAACTCTATGATTCATTAAAGAAAGGCCCATTATCTGATTTAAGATTGGGATTAATTCATGGAAGGATGAGTGGAAGCGAGAAAGATGAGGTTATGATAAAATTTCAGAATGGAGAGATAGATGTTTTAGTATCTACTACTGTAATAGAGGTAGGAGTTAATGTTGCCAATGCCAATTTGATGGTTATAGAAAATGCTGAAAGGTTTGGCTTAGCGCAACTTCATCAGCTGAGAGGGAGAGTAGGTCGTAGTGATAATCAGGCTTACTGTATTCTAATAGCTGACACTAAAAATAGCATTGCTAGGGAAAGAATGAATATTATGATTAAAACCAACAATGGTTTTGAGATAGCACAAAAGGATTTAGAGCTTAGAGGGCCTGGTGACTTTTTAGGTGTTAGGCAACATGGACAGCCTGAATTTAAAATAGCAAATCTAATTAGAGATATGGATATTCTAAAAGAAATTCAAACTGCAGCTCAATGG
>JAAYKZ010000482.1 GCA_012522165.1 Clostridiales bacterium | reverse complement strand
GTGATATTGGGTAGAACGCTCCAATATTTTTTGGTGTACCATCTTTCCTGCAATTAGATTGTTAATATAGGCACCGCCTTGGGACATATTGTCTAAGGCATACTTAGATCCTAGTATGTTGTGATCTACCATATATGGTCCATGGCTTACTTCTATAAATAGGTCACGGTTGTTGTTATAGAATAGGTTCTTACTTACCCTAGTTCCCTGAGTCTGCCAATCCAGCCATAATCCTAAAGTACAGTCATGAATTCGGTTATGATGGATCTGGACATCAATGGCTGCATGTAGCTTTATTCCAGCTATTTCATGGCCATAGAACTCACGCTTTAGGGCAATGTTATAGATATGGTTGTTATAGATTTCGCTAAATACACATCCTAGATGGCCCACAATACCGTTTTGTCCGCAATTGTAAATGACATTATTTCGGATAATATGTGAACCTATCTTTTCCTTGCTCCAGCCATTACGTCTAGCACTAAATACTGATTCTAGCTGATATAGGTACCCGGGCTTGTCCTTGCGGATAGAGCGATAGTGATGCCCTGTAGATATTTCCTTACCAATACTTATAGCACTGCACTTTGCATCATGGATAATATTGTTCTCTATAATCCAGCCCTTGCTCCAATTTGGACCTATCAACCCTGGCTGATCAGCTGTAGGAGGTACCCATGGTGTGGCTGCATGGGCCATTTCAAAGCCTCTTACGGTAATATAATCTATTCCTGTCTCTGTTGGGTAGAAACAAGATCTGCGTACATTGATTTCTACATATTCTTCATTGGGATTAGCGCCTTGGAAATTAGCAAAAATAGTTGTATTTTCATTATCTACTTCTGCATACCAAACGTACTTGGTCTGTTCAGGATAGTGTACAGGAACTATAATTTGTGACCAGAATTCCATAACTTCTGTCCTCATGGGAGGATCTAACAGCTGATCATAACTAGTTACCTCATAAAAAGACATGCCGTTTAGGTAAACATCCCCTAAGTGTTTTGTCTCTTCGATTGTAACCAACCAGTCTCCGAATATTTCTTCTTTATAAGGATTAAAGTCACCAAAGAAGGAATTGGGTAGCTGGCATTTCCAAACATTGCCTTCCACATGCTCCCAGTTTTGAATGCGTTCAGAACCTTTGATAACTACCTTTTCGCCTTCTGCTGCCTGATAGGTAATTCTTCTCTTATTGCTTAAACCTTTGTACTTGGGCTTTACCCATTCACGGTATACGCCTTCATGGACAATAACCGTGTCTCCAGGCATTGCAACAGAAGCAGCCTTATTTATAGTTAGAAATGGATCATCTTTTGTACCTTTACCTTGATCACAACCAGTTTTTGCTACATGATATACCCTAGGCATGGACTTTCATCCTCCTTTTAACCTTAGTTTGATTTAATTATAAGAAATAATAGATAAAATTCCTATACAAAAAATAGTTCACAATAGGACATAATTAGTGTTTTTATAAAGTTCAGTATATTTACACTTTTGTATATTATAAATGCGGCTATGGTTTTCATAGCCGCATTTATAATTAATTCACTCCATGCACAATATAGTGTTCACATCAGCCATATATGGGAAGCATACCGCAGGAAGATCTGATAAGGGCAGTACCTCTTCAGGTAGGTTTATATTTAGAACTTCCCTCATAAATTTCTGTCTAGCCTTTATACGCTCATAGCAGGAAGGGGAAATTTCCTTAATTTCATTTCTAAGATTTTCATCAGCAACTACAAATCCGTCCTCAACATGAACTACTAAATATGGATCTTTAAGCATTGCTGTATAATCGCACTGCACTCCCATTCCTGAGCGAATTACGGTCTTGGATTCCTTATTAAAGGGTGTATTGGGCCATTCATCAGTATGGATCAGGTGTCCCGGATTTAGGACAACTCCATACTTTTTAATTCCTCCTGGCTCTCCGCCGCCTAATACTCTGTCAACTTTATCATATATATCCCCGCAGGTATTACCGATCTTGAAATTCTCATAGTAGGCAACTATTGAGGCAAAATAAGTATGGAAAAATTCCTCTCTTAACTTTCTCTGTTCCTCAGTCAAATCCTCTGGTTTATTAATATAAAACCCTGCCCTATGGACTGTACTTCCCCTGTTAGTCATACCAACGCATACACTATCACCTATCTTTAACTTCTGATGATAGGTTGGGCTAGCTATACCATAGGAGGTATTTGTATCCCCAAAGTTAACCATTGGATGGATACAGGCAGGTTCCCCATCAAGGTTTAAAAACCCAGATGCTTCTATCTCAGTCATGCCTTCTTTTAAGTTCTTTATTAGGTTGTAAACCTTCCTGGAAGCCTTGGTTCCGCTTAGTTCAAAGTTAACGATCTCCTTAGCAGATAAATTAGTGCGTAGTCCATAATCGTTATGGGTGAAGATATCCGTAGCATTGTCTATATTCTCTCTTTTTACAAGTTGACATAAGGTTTCAACAATGTAGTTGGGTACGTCCAGGATACTGTTTTGTAAGGTGTGTTTGGAGCTGTCATAATACTTCCAGCCTACCAGACCTATCTTTGAATCCTCATTAATTCCACAGCCCTTGAAAATATCTAATAGACTTTGGTCATTGTAATCTGGCTGACCTGTGAGGCTAAAGGGATTATATAAAATAAGTTCAACATCAAAATCAATCTTGTTTGCATATGAATAGCATTCGTTACCTAGTATAAATTTGGGGGTCTTGCCTTTTTCCAGTATCAGTAGGGCTTCTTCAAATCTGGGATCTACTCCTGTCAAATAATGAAGATTAGAAAAATGCTCCCTATCACCGTATACTATTACATGACTATAGCCTCTTTCCTCACTGAATTTATAAACCCTGTTAATTCTTTCCTCATAGTCCTCCCTAGTATAATCTGGAACTTCGTCGTACTTAATAGGGATGGGGTTCTCTACCAGATCGATGGTCACCTTTTTTTCTCTTACCCTGTTTACCATTTGCATTCCTCCTAAATTTTCTTTTTATATAATTAACTAAACTATAGTCAGCTTTGTATTAGGTTAAGGGATAAAGAGGTGGTACAAAGTTTTTAAACTCTAGATTTTCTACTATTTGGTGTGTGGCACCAGGTGTTAAAGCCAGTATAGATAAATCAGCTATCTCCCTTAATTCTGGGAATAGATATCCTTGTTTAACAACAATAACCTGATAGTCTTCTATATTTAAGCCTGGTCCTTCAAAATGCTGAATTGATATAAACGAACCAGGTTTATCGATAATTACAAAATCAACAGGACCTACGGAAACTGTAACTGCCAAGCCCACTGCCTTATCTTCAAAACCTAAAAATCCATGTAGCTTGCCTTTTTTCTTTAATATCCCATTTACTGTTACTGCTTTGGTGTTTTGATCATAATCCTTACCTACAGTAAGTGTAATAGAATCACCTTCATTATACTTCATACACTCAGCAACTGCCTTCTCATCCCAAATAGCTGTAACCAGGACACGCTTTCCGCTAAAGTCGCTACAGTTTAAATACTCACGCAGCATAATTGTATGATCGCCTACCGCACCACCAGTGGTATTGTCTCCTGAATCCGATACAAACACCGGTGAGCCTTTGTAACTGATTGAATGCTGGACTGCTTCACGGGGAGAGAGGGGGAGCTGCTCAAATTCAAAGCTGTCTCTAAAGGTGTACACGAAATCTGCTAATTCCTTTGCAAGCTCTGCTGCTTTTTGGGTATACTGCTCTTCAGATGGGGTAACGGCTACATTTGTTGCTAGGGTCTTACAATCACACCAAATCATTCCCACACCTAGTGTGGCAACTGCTATTCCTTCCTTTTTTTCTATTTCCCTTAGCTTTTCCATGATTTCAGACAAAGGCCATCTGTCACTTAAGGCTTTCTCCGGGTGAATTATGTAGGATAGGCGGACAAATTGAGGAGTAGTTTTTTTATTGTTCTTTATACAGTCAATCATGTGCCTTGCTACTACTTTTTCAGTAACATCCTGATCACGATGGGGAATTGTCCTATAATTTCGCATTACATTGATAAGGGAAGGTAATTTGGGATCAGTATTGGCGTGGGCATCAAGGGCTATGCCAATAATAACATCGTCGCCTAAAAGATCCCTTAT
>JAAYKZ010000481.1 GCA_012522165.1 Clostridiales bacterium | reverse complement strand
ATATTTATGCTCTGACTTTAATATTAAACCTTTTGCTACACCATTAACATTTTGGTCTATGTTAATCTTAACCTTTTCATCTTTATCTGAGATATTAACTATCTTAATGATGGCCTCATTGGTTTCTTCATCAACCGTTACAACGGAAGATATTTTTGGAAGAGGGGCAATCTCATAAGTGTTGGTTAATTTACCGTTTAGATAACATTCTATCTTGTTATCCTTTGCAATTATTTTCATATTATTTATTGTATTATAATCAATATCCACATCTACTTTTGGGCTAGCATCTACAACACGTAAACGCTTTACAGCTTCTATATAGCTCTTTCCATCTTCAATAACCCAATTGAAGTACTTTAATCTCTTTTCACCCCAATATGGTTGGAAAACATCTCCTACATTATCCAATCTTTCGTTCCAGACACTTATCTTAATGGTTCCGCTTCCTTTTTCAAACTCTACATGGGCCGAAACTTCGTAATCACTTGCTTTTTCATCACCCAATAAGCACCATGCTTCATCTGAAGCCGAAACATATTTATCTTCCTGTATTATAAATTCCCCTTTAATGTTTGCGGTGATGTAATTTTGTTTTACACCATTAATTGTAACGTTGCTGAAAACAGTTCCTGCTTCTTTTGCATATAAACCTACTCTTCCAAACTTCTTTTCCATTATGGTATCGGATTTAATATCGAAATCCACTACATAATCGCCCCGATTTTTAGTCATCATTTGTAGCATATAATAGCTTGGAATACCGAAACTTTCGTGATTGTTAAACTCAATTAGATTTGGATACCATGATTTATAACTAGAATTTAAGAACAAAGGTGCAAAGCATGACATTGTAACAATATCCTGATTCCGCTCCAATCCTGTTAAGAAAGCAGCTTCACCCAGGGCTGAATATAGGGATGCATTTACTCTATTATTGGTAACTGCATACTCACCAACAAAAATTTGTGGTCCATTTCTATCATAATCATCATACATATTTTGGTTAGCGACAAAGAATTCGGTATCGTTATAGAAATGTTCATCTACCACCTCTGTTGGTAACCCTTCTAGTTCAGTATGTGTGTTTGATATAAGAACTATATCCGGGAACCTTTCCTTTAATGCCTTATAAAACTTATGATATCTCTTATTGTATTCCTCCCCATAGTTTTCGTTCCCAATTTCTACATACTTAATATTAAAGGGTTCAGGATGTCCATTTTTAGCCCGGATACTGCCCCAATATGTATCTGCTGGTGCATTGACGTATTCTATTGCATTGATAGCATCCTGTAGAAACTCATCTACAAGTTGGTCATCAAAAAAGTCAGCATTCCTATGCTGGCAAGTCATGCCACAGTTAATAACATACATGGGATGAGCTCCAATATCCTCACAAAGCTGCAAATATTCATGAAATCCTAGGCCATTTGTTGCCCTATAAAACCATATCAGCCAATGGCTGGGTCTTTCCCAAACAGGTCCGATGGTTTTTTCAAACCTCATAGCAGTTTCCTTGGTAAGCCCTTCAACTATACAACCTCCGGGGAATCTTAAAAAGCTAGGTTTCATATCTCTTAATAGCTCTACTAAATCCTTTCTTAGGCCATTAGGACGTCTTTTATATGTTTCAACAGGCATCAGGGAGCTAAAACCTAACTTTATGGTACCTTTCTGTTTAGATGTAATATGGAATGTAGCTTCTGTGTCAGTGCCACTAGAACTAAATACACAATCGTATCTTTCGAATTCACCTTGGGCAATCTCTATAGTTTTAGAGTCGTATATTTTATTTCCTGACTTATCCCTGAGAGAAAGTTCTATTGTTTGATTTCCTTCCACTGCCTTAGCAAACATATAGAAGTTGTATTCTTCCCCTTCTTTAACATACATCCCATTATAACCTATATTATATACAGAGTGATTAGTATT
>JAAYKZ010000480.1 GCA_012522165.1 Clostridiales bacterium | reverse complement strand
GTATACATGAATAATAAAGATTGTAAAGAGGAATATTAACCAAAAGAATTGATATATACATTTAACCATATATTTTCGTTGACAATGGGAAATTATGAGTGTATTATAAAATTATAACTTGTATACAAGTTAATCAATGAGGCTAATAATACCAAAATACATAAAAAATAAAGGAGGGGCTTAGTATGAAAATGGCATGGCGATGGTATGGAGAGGGCAATGATTCAATCACCCTTGATCATATCCGTCAAATACCAGGAGTAGAAGTAATAGTTTGGTCTTTGCATGATAAGGTAGCTGGCGAAGAATGGGAAATGGAAAGAATCCAAGAGGTTGTAGAGCAAATTGAGAGTAAAGGATTTAAAGCAGATGTTGTGGAGAGCGTAAATGTACATGATGATATAAAGATTGGTCTGCCCACCAGAGATAAGTATATTGACATATATATTGATACCATTATTAAGTTGTCAAAAGTGGGGGTAAAAGTAATATGTTATAACTTCATGCCTGTATTTGACTGGACACGAACTGACCTATATAAAGAATTACCAGATGGTTCTACAGCTCTATTCTATGAGAAAGATGCAATTATTGATGATCCCAAGGAAATGGCAGATAGGATTTTAGAAAGTGCTGGAGACTTTACTATGCCTGGTTGGGAACCTGAACGTTTGGCAAAACTAGATGAGCTATTTAAGGCTTATGAGGGAGTTACAGAGGAAAAGCTTTTTGAGAACCTAAAATATTTCCTTGAAAGAATAATACCGGTTTGTGAAGAGTATGATGTGAAAATGGCTATACATCCAGATGATCCACCATGGCCGATTTTTGGGCTTCCACGAATTATTCGAAGCCGAGATCATATAAAGAGATTTTTAGAATTAGTAGACAGCCCCTATAATGGCCTAACCTTGTGTACAGGTTCTCTAGGTCCCAATAAACTCAATGATATTCCTGCTATGATTAGGGAGTTTCATGATCGTATACATTTTGCCCATATTCGTAATGTTAAGGTATTTGAGAATGGGGATTTCATCGAAGTTTCCCACCGAGGGAAAGATGGAGATGTGGATGTATATGAGGTACTAAAGGCATATCATGATAATGATTTTAAAGGATATATCCGACCTGATCATGGAAGACACTTATGGGGAGAAGAAAAACACTGCAGACCAGGCTATGGTTTATATGATCGTGCTCTAGGTGTTATGTATATGTTAGGTATATGGGATAGCCTTGATAAAAGAAGAGAGGGAAGATAATCATGGTATTAAGCAAGAGTGCCATTAAGAATAGAGAGGCTTGGGAAGCTATAGGTGTAAAACTGCCTGAGTTTGATGTAGATGAGATTAGCCAAAATACAAAAGTAAGGCCTCAATGGGTTCACTTTGGAGCAGGCAATATATTTAGAGGCTTTATCGCCAAAGCTCACCAACAACTTTTAGATAGTAAAAAGGTGGATACAGGAATAATCGCTGTAGAATCCTTTGATTTTGAAATAATAGATAAGGTATATAAGCCCTATGATAATCTAACCTTACTTGTATTAATGAATGCTGATGGAGACTTTGATAAAACTGTTATAGGCAGTATTACTGAGGCTATTACTGCAGATAGAAATAAAACTGAGGATTATGATAGGCTAGTTGAAATCTTTGAAAGCCCCAGTTTGCAGATGGCTAGCTTTACCATTACAGAAAAAGGTTATGCTTTAACCGATGCTGCTGGAGACTACATTGGGATAGTGCAAAAGGATATTGAAAATGGTCCCGAAAATCCTCTTCATACCATGAGCCTTGTTACTGCTTTAGCCTATCGCAGATATCAAAAGGGTCAATATCCCATGACTTTTGTCAGCATGGACAACTGCTCCAACAATGGTGACAGAATAAAAGAAGCGGTTTTGACCATTGCAAAGGAATGGCTAGAAAGAAGGTTTGTTGATGAAGGTTTTATTACTTATCTGCAGGATGAAGAGAAGATAACTTACCCCCTATCCATGATTGATAAAATTACCCCAAGACCTTCTGAAATTGTTAAAGAGGCTTTAGAGCAAGAGGGAATTGAAGGTATGGATATAATTATTACTACCAAGAATTCTTATATGGCTCCCTTTGTTAATGCTGAAGTCAGTGAATATCTGGTTATTGAAGATAAGTTTACTAATGGCAGGCCCCCCTTGGAAGAAGCAGGCATTATATTTACCGACCGTGAAACGGTAAATAAGGTAGAGACTATGAAGGTTACAACTTGCTTGAATCCTCTTCATACGGCTTTGGCGGTAACTGGTTGTTTGCTGGGCTATAATTTGATTGCTGATGAAATGAAGGACCCTCTTTTAAGGAAGCTAGTAGAAAGAATTGGATATGATGAGGGATTAAAGGTAGTGGTTGATCCTAAAATCATTAACCCTAAAGAATTCTTAGATGAAGTGGTCAATGAACGATTCTCCAATCCCTTTATTCCTGATGCCCCTCAGCGAATTGCTACGGATACATCTCAAAAAGTGGGTATCCGCTTTGGAGAGACCATTAAATCCTATGTAAGGAGAGAAGATTTAGATCCAGCTGATTTAGTAGGCATTCCTTTAGCTATTGCTGCGTGGTGTCGATATCTTTTAGGTATAGATGACAATGGAAATAAATTTACTATAAGCCCAGATCCTTTAGCTGATACCCTGCAGGGCATACTAGAAGGAGTATCCTTAGGAGACACTACTTCCAATGTTAGGGATATTTTATCCAATGAAACTATATTTGGAGTTAATCTATATAATATAAGAGAAGGCACAAAGACAGAATCAATGTTTTATGAAATGTTAAAAGGCAAAGGCGCAGTTCGGCGTACTTTGGAAAAATATCTTTCATAGAATAGATATAAATAAGAACAATGTGAAAAGATGACCTCCAAATAATAGAATAGGGAGGTCATCTTCAATTTATTGCAAACTCATAAAATAAGGAGAAAAAGAAAAATATTGACGTTATTACTATATGTATGATAAAATCATATCAATTCATTAACTTAATTTTGCTTGTCTAGCATATACCAGTAGGTAATCCTTTCCCAATAAGGATACAGATATATCTATGTGACTTTTACCATATTATTAAATCAATAATCTATCAGTTTTTCAATATTTTAGGAATTATTAAACAGTAGGGTTATGAGCGACATATGGCAATTTTTGACTATATAGTCAAAATTTATGCCTTAGGAGCCATATTATGTCAAAATATACTAAATAATTGAAGCAAAATATCTTTAGTTGCTTTCATTCTATATCTAAAGGTGGAACATATAATGTACAACATCATTTAGGGATAGTGAGGAATAGATAATATTTTATAACTAGGAGGGATATAGATGAATGTAACAGTTATAGGAGCAGGTAATTTAGGTCTTGCAATGGCAGCTCATCTTAGCAAATGCGGGAATATTGTAACTTTATGGAATCGTTCTAGGCATACAATTGAAAAATTAATACAAACTCGCACTATTCATTGTCAAGGCGTCATAGAAGGACCCGTTAAAATTGCTCAAGTAACAGATGATATTGAAAAGGCTGTTGAAAATCCTGACGTAATTTTTATTACAACCCCTGCCAACTCCCATAGATTCCTTGCAGAGATAATTGGAAAGCATATAAGGAAGGAAACCATAATTGTATTGAATCCAGGAAGAACTTTTGGTGCTTTAGAGTTTAAGCAAGTTTATAGTCAATATAATAAAGAATATCAACAGACCATTGCTGAGACCCAAACAACTATTCATGTATGCAGAAAAACTGGTGAAGATGGGGTAAATATAATAGCTTTGAAATTAGATGTGTTAATTTCTACATTTGACCATAATAAAAATCGCCATGTTATATCAAAATTACCAGAATGTCTCCAGCAGTATCTAATTCCAGCTAAATCTATGATTGAAACCTCTATTGGTAATGTGGGTATGATTTTGCATTGTGCACCTCTATTATTAAATGCAGGATGGACAGAGAATCAAAACAATATATATAAGTATTACTATGATGGCATAACCCCGACCGTAGGAAGGTTGATTGAAAAAATTGATCAGGAAAGGGTTGCGGTATCAAAGGAGCTAGGTTATGAAGTGGAATCTGCTAAGGATTGGATGAGAAGAACCTATAATATTGAAGGGGAAACTTTGTATGAATGCATTCAAAACAATGAGGCTTATAAAACAATTGATGCTCCCAATACCTTGGAACAAAGATATATTTTTGAAGATATTCCCCATGGGT
>JAAYKZ010000479.1 GCA_012522165.1 Clostridiales bacterium | reverse complement strand
TTAGAATACTTAAAAGTAAAGTAAATGCACCTATTATAGCGGGAATTGGGACTAATTGTACTAGAGCAACTATAGAAACTGGGAAATTGGCAGTAGAGAGTAAAGTTGATGGCGTAATGGCTGTAGTGCCTTACTATAATAAACCTAATCAAAAAGGTCTGTATGAACATTTCAAGGCTGTTGCTGAAGCTATAGATTTACCTTTGATGGCTTATAATGTTCCATCGAGGACTGGTGGCAATATGGAAGCAGAAACTACCATTGCCCTATCAAAGATATCCAATATAGTAGCAATAAAAGAAGCAAGTGGCAATTTGGATCAAATTACCAAGATAATTGCAGCATGTGACAAAGATTTTCCAGTTTATTCTGGAGATGATGCCTTTACTCTACCAGTATTGAGTGCTGGTGGATACGGAGTTGTTAGTGTGGCTGCACAGGTAGCAGGCCGGAAGATGAGAGAGATGATAGAGGCTTTTGTAAAAGGTGATATTGATACGGCGGCTAAAATTCATCAAATGTTAAATCCCTTGTTTAAGGCCTTATTTATGACTACAAATCCTATACCTGTCAAGGCAGCTTTAAATATTATGGGAATGAATGTTGGAGGATTACGGCTACCTTTGGTAGAAGCTGATGAAAAGGTAAAAGATACATTAAGGGCGGAACTGCAGGCTTTGAGACTTATTTAGATAAGTATTTATTTAATGCAACAATTTTTGATTTTTCATTGTTTTTTTGTTAAAATACAGTATATACAAAGGAAAGACAGAAGTTCTGTCTGAGAAAGGACTGTTGAAATGTTTGGCGGGTTTTTCAATAGAATGTATTATGGCAATCCCAATAAGCCGGACCTAAAAAAGGAAGATGTGCAAGAAGGACCGATTAAGTTATTTTTTGTTGTATTACAAGTTAGGTTTTGGAAGCTAATTCAACTTAATTTACTGTATTCCATATTCTGGGTTCCAGCTTTTATAGTAACCTATATCAATCTTATGGCTATGGCTCAATCTCCAGAGGTATTACAAACTGCAGAAAATGTTCGAGGTTTTGTATTAACTATGTTAATACAATTAGTGCCTTGCATGCTTATTGCAGGGCCGGCAACTGCTGGAACAACCTATGTTATAAGGAATTGGTCTAGGGATGAGCATGCATGGATATGGAGTGATTTTAAGGACGCATGGAAACAGAATTGGAAAGAAAGCTTATTAATTATGCTGATCAATGGCTTAGCGATGATTGTGTTTTATGTGAACCTTATTTTCTACACTGTTCAAGCACAGCAAAGTCTTTTGTTCGTTGTGCTGCGTTATTTAATTATAATGATGGGTATCATATATGCTTTGATGAATATGTTTATATTTCCTATGTTGGTAACATATAAATTAAAGCTAAAGGATATATTTAAGAATTCTATAATCTTTACAATAGCGGAGTTACCCAGAGCCTTTGTTATTTTTTTATTAGCTTTCTTAATATTTGGTGTAGTCTTTTATTATAGTATTCCCTTTATAATACCCTTTTTTATCATTGGATTAGCTTTTCCCATGTTTATTACTATTTCCTTTGCAAATTGGGTATTTAATAAGTATCTTAACAAAAAAATCAAAGAGGAAGAGAAAGCTGAAACAAATGAGGCGCCTTAAAAGGCCCTCTTTTTTTAAGGAAAAAATAAAAGGAGCCAGAGAAAATGTATCAAGAGTTTGCTTATATATATGATAAAATGATGAAAGATGTGGATTATATAAAATGGGCTGATTATATAGAAACTATATTTTCCCGTTACAATATAGAACCAACAGATATAGCAGATTTAGCCTGTGGCACTGGTAATCTAACAATAATAATGGCAGACCGTGGATATAATATGATAGGAATTGACAACTCTCAGGATATGCTGCATGTTGCCCAAGAAAAGGCTAGAAAAAAAGGACTGAAGGTACCTTTTGTATGTCAAGATATGAGAGAGCTTGAACTTCATAGGCAGGTAGATGCAGTACTTATTATGTGTGATGGAATAAATTATATTACAGACCATGAGGATATTGACAGAGTGTTTTACCTTATTTACAATATTCTAAGACCTGGCGGAGTGCTATTGTTTGATATAAGCACCTATTATAAGCTTTCTACCATATTAGGTGATAATATAATGATAGATGATGATCAAGGGATATTTCTAATATGGGAAAATACCTTTAACAAGGAAGATAGTACCTGTACTATGGATTTGACTTTTTTTGTTCAGGAAAATTCTTTGTATAGGAGATTTGATGAATTCCATATACAAAAAGCTCATCATGGGCAAGACCTTATTGAGAAACTGGAGCAAAATAGGTTTGTAAATATAAATTGCTATCATCATTTGACCTTTGATGTACCAAAAAAGCATAGTCAACGCTTAATGTTTGTGGCACAAAAATAGTAACATAATGGCTATTAATCTTTTGTTTTGATAGCCATATTGTAAATGTATCGAACATGCACAATTGATTAAGTTATGGAAGTGTATGAGATTATCAATAACAATTAAGAAAATAAGGAGCTTTGGAAATGAAGGATTATATAATAAGAGCTACGGCAGCAAATGGAAGTATTAGAGCTTTTGCTGCGACAACTACAAATTTAGTGGATACTTCACGTAAAACTCATGGACTGTATCCAGTGGCATCAGCTGCTCTTGGAAGAACTATGACAGCTGCTGCTATGATGGCTATTGATTTAAAAGGTAAGGACGATAACTTATCTATAGTCATAAAAGGCGGCGGACCCATAGGCAATATTGTGGTAGTTGCCAAGAACAATGGTAAAATCAAAGGTTATGTTGATAATCCCCATGTAGAATTACCCCTCAATTCTTCAGGCAAATTGGACGTAGCTGGTGCTGTAGGTAATCAGGGGAAGCTAACGGTGATTAAGGATTTGGGATTAAAGGAGCCCTATGCAGGTCAGGTTGATTTAGTGACAGGTGAAATTGGAGAGGATATAGCATATTATATGGCTTACTCTGAACAGCAGCCCTCTGCTGTTGCTGTAGGAGTACTAGTTAATCCTGATAGTAGTATTAAAGCAGCAGGAGGATTTATTATACAGCCTTTACCAGGAGCATCGGATAAGTTGATAGATGAAATAGAAAGAAGAATACACCATACTCCTCCTATTTCTACAATGGTGGATCAGGGTATGAAACCTGAAGATATTTTGGGAAAAATATTAGGTACTATGGATTTAAAAATTAATGATACTATATATCCTGAGTTTTCCTGTGATTGTAATAGAGAAAGATTAGAGTCAGTACTGTTAACTTTAGGTAAGAAAGAGTTAGAGGCTATACTTGAGGAGGATGGAAAGGCAGAATTAGTGTGCCATTATTGTAATTCTGTATATAATTTTGATAAAGAGGATATAAGGCGACTAATCAAGAATGCTTAATGCTAAATTATCTTTGATTATGGAGGCTTGCTATAATTTATGCTATAATATACTCATTATATTTTATTATCGGGAGATGAAAATGGCTAAAGGACTATTTGCAAGGAAACAGAGGAAAGTTATTCCATTTGACCAGTCTGGTCAATTTTATCATAGAAAAGCTAAAAAACATATGAATAACAATAATTATCTTGGAGCTGTAAATCTTTTCAGAAAAGCAATTGAGAAAGAACCTCATAATATAGAGTATCTGTTAGACTTGGCCGAAGTTTTTACTGAAATGGGATGTTTTGATCAATCTAGCAGGATTTTGTTTAATATTCTTCAAAAAGAAAAAGATAGAGTTGATTGTTATTTTGGTTTAGGATGTAATTTTTTGGGCATGCAAGATTATGATAGGGCAGTCGAGTGTTTTGAAAAGTATTTAGATATAGACCCTAATGG
>JAAYKZ010000478.1 GCA_012522165.1 Clostridiales bacterium | reverse complement strand
TTTTAAAATCTATGGGAGAAACTTACTAAGCATACTGGTGTTTAGTGCAGTTATTGCTGGAGTATTTAGTATAATCACTGGAGTTATAACATATCAAATGATGCCTACACCCATATCAATGGCCAACAACTCATGGATTGACTTTTTAGAGAATCCTGATATGGCACCAGTAATTGAACCTGATGATTTTGGAAACTTTATGGTACAATTTTTTGCTTTTCAGGGAGTTATGATACTGCTGGCAATAATAAACGGAGTATTCGTACAGCCCTTGGTTCAGGGTGGAATTATTAACATAGCATATAATGATGTTAAAGGGCAAAAGCTTACCATAGGGCAAGGATTGACGGCCGCCCTAAAGAAATATGGTAAACTAATTCTCACCAGCCTGTCTCTAATCCCCTATTATATAGCGGTTGGGATTGTACTAATTATAGTGACTGTAATATTTCTTATTCCTGTTATCTTATCAGGAACTGCTATGTCCACTGATCCCACGGGGGGCAGAATTGCAGGCTTTATATTTATGTTATTTATATCAATTGTTATTATGGCAGCTTTGGTCATATTATCGGGTCTATTTGTTACTTTTACCTATCACGGGACAACTATTGAGAATATTTGTGGATTTAGTGCTATTGGTAGAAGTTTTAAACTAGTAGGCAAGAAGTTTTGGAGAGTACTAGGTGTAAGCTTACTGATATATTTACTTGTTGGGATAATTGTTTTAGTGCTTGGATTTATATCAGGAATAACTGCCTTGATTTCGCCTAATCCTATGTTAGCAGATTTTAGTGTTGGATTTATTATAACTGTATTTATTACCCCAATTATCTATATAGCCACCACATTAATGTTTATAGACATTAAAGCTAGGGTAGAAGGAACACAAGAAGCAATAATAGTATAGCTAGAGCCAGGCCAAAGGGTATAGAAGGGAGTATAGAATGGAAGTAGGAATTTCAACAGCTAGTCTTTATCCAGATGCTTTGATAGAAGAATCCATTCCTTTGATAAAGGAATTAGGTGCTAAAAAGATAGAAGTATTTCTGGGAAGCTTTAGTGAATATGAAGAAGACTTTTGTAAAAAATTAAAGGATATAATAGATGAACATGGTTTGTCCGTATATTCAGTGCATACTTTAAGCACCCAGTTTGAACCACAGTTTTTTTCCTTGACAGAAAGGCAGAGAAGGGATTCCAAAAATATTTTTGGAAAGGTCTTTAGTTGTGCAAGGATTCTGGGCGCTGAAGTTTATGTGTTTCATGGGCCTCCTGTACGGATAAATGCCAAAGCTAATGTAGATTTTGCTAGAATAGGACCTTTGTGCGATGAATTGGCGGATTTTGCTGAGCAGTATGGGATAAAATTTTCCTGGGAAAATGTATCCTGGTGCTGGTATTCCTATCCTGAATTTGCAAATAGGCTGCTGGAGCATACAAAGAGTGAGAATATCTATTTCACCTTGGATATAAAACAGGCTATGCAGGCAGGGTATAGCGCTATAGACTTTGTTAAGATTATGGGCAGGAGGTTAGTGAATATTCATGCCATAGATTTTGATAAAGATGGAAAGCTTACCCTACCGGGTAGAGGTATATTTGATTTTAATGGTTTATCTAAAGAGTTAAATGGAATTGGCTATAAGGGCCCCATATTTTTAGAGGTTTATAGGAATAACTATGAAGATTATAAAGAGTTAAGTCAGTCTCTAGATTTTTTAGAAGGCATATTTTTATAAAGATCATATTTGTATACAACCATTCTTCTTTCTTTAAATATGTTTGCTAATAAAATGTAGAAAAAACCGGCCAGAGCATAAGCTATGGCCGGTATTTTTCTACTAAGGAGTTGATCCAAACCTGATTGGGTCCTTCTACTATGGACATGGGTTGATCTAGCTGTTGACTCTCTTTTTTGAAAAGCAGTATTTTAGGCCCCTGGCGTGTTTGTCCTTCCCAGACATTAATATCTAGCAGTACGTATTCTCTATATCCTTCCTTATAGACTATTAGGGTGGTTTCCCCCCAGGATTTTGGATGTATTTTTTCAAAACTTGAATCAGGTGATATCTTAATTCTTATATTAGGGGTATATCCATTTTCATCGGTTTTATACTTTTCATTGGTCTCAGGAATTACCACTACAGCTCCTTCTATAGGCTCCTCATTAAAACCATCAACTACCTGAGGCCGGATATAACCAAATTTTTCAGATGAACTAACTTCCAAGATATTATCTTCCTCGGACTGGTGTCCAATATGGCTAAACACCTTTAATTGCTTATTCATATATTGATTTTCCTTCATATAACTGTTATACAACAAGCCAGCTGCCATTATAGTAATGATAAGAAGTCCGTTTACAGGCCTTTTCTTTTCCCTCAAGAGCCTCACTTCCTATTTTTATTTCTAATAGATTTATTAACTTATTGTTTTAATTTATTCTATGACCATAATGTCAATAGATAATTGACTTCATGGCTAATTTATCAATAGGCATTATGTCCATATATTTACAGTTTGATCTAGCACAATAGGCTAACTTATATTTAAATATTTATTCTAATAATTAGGATATAGAACCTAAATCCATACTTAGACCTATTTGCAATA